>JAODAY010000347.1 GCA_025463665.1 Microbacteriaceae bacterium | reverse complement strand
GATGGTTCTACCTCGGCGAAGCCTGACCCGAAGCGCACCGGAGAGACGGAGTCAGCGATTCGTTGCCGCGACCCACTCCTCGAGCTTCGCGGCGGCAGCGCCGGAGTCGACCGCCTCGGCCGCGACAGCCATCTGGGCGGCGAGGCGCTCGAGAATGGGCACGCGAATCTGCTCCGGATCACGGGCGAGCGAGAACGAGACCAGACCCGCGGCCGCGTTGAGGAGCACGACATCGCGCTGCGGCCCCCTCTCCCCCGCGAGCACCGAACGGATGACGCCCGCGTTGTAGGCGGGGTCGGCGCCGAGGAGGGACTGGATGTCCGCGCGCGGAATTCCCAGGTCGAGCGGATCCAGGTCGTGCTCCGTCACCGAACCCAGCGACACCTCCCAGACATGGCTGTGGCCGGTGGTGGTCAGCTTGTCGATGCCGTCGTCGCCGCGGTAGACGAGCGCCGTCGCGCCGCGAGTCTGGAAGACGCCGACGATGAGCGGCACGCGGTCGAGGCCGGCGACGCCGACGGCGCTGGCCTCGGGCCGGGCCGGGTTGCACAGCGGGCCGAGAATATTGAACAGCGTCGAGATGCCGAGCTCCGTGCGCGTGGGCCCGGCGTGCCTGAACCCGGGGTGGAAGGTGCCCGCGTGCGCATAGGTGATGCCCGTCTCCCCCAGCACCGCAGCTACCCTCTCGGGCGCGATAGCCAGGTTGAGGCCGAGCGAGGTGAGCACGTCTGAGGCGCCGGAAGCTGAGCTCGCGCCCCGATTGCCGTGCTTGACGACCGGCACGCCCGTCGAGGCGGCGATGACGGATGCCACGGACGAGATGTTCAGCACGGCCCCGTACGGGTCACCGCCCGTGCCGACGATGTCCAGCACCATCGAATCCACCTCGAGAGGCAGCGCGTTCTCGAGCACGGCATCGCGGAAGCCCACGATTTCGTCGACGGTCTCCCCCTTGATCCGCAGCGCGACGAGGAGCCCGGCGATCTGCGCGGAGGTCGCCTCCCCCGCCATAACCTGCTTCATCGCCCATGTCGACTCCGCGATGCTGAGGTTCTCGCGGTTGGCGAGAGTGCCGAGGATGCCGGGCCAGGTGAGTGGGAATGCCATGCTACGAATCCTAACGACCGCCCGAGCGGGGATTTGCGTGCGACAGACCGGCCCAAAGGGAAACGGAGCCCCGGTTATCGGACATAATGGAGGGGTGACTACGACCTCCATCAGCCCCGCACTAGGGACCCCTGTGGTCAATCGCCCGAACACCGTCGCGGTTGGCACCATCGTCTGGCTCGGAAGCGAAGTCATGTTCTTCGCCGGCCTGTTCGCCATCTACTTCACCCTGCGATCGACCTCGCCGGGACTATGGGAATCGCAGTCGAGCCTCTTGACCGTCCCGTTCTCCCTCGTGAACACGATCATCCTCGTGCTCTCGTCGCTCACCTGCCAGTTCGGCGTCTTCGCCGCCGAGCGCCTGCAGCCGCGACGCACCGGATGGAAGGTCACGCAGTGGGGCATGGTCGAGTGGTTCTTCCTCACCTACGCCATGGGCGCCATCTTCGTCACCGGGCAGATCTACGAGTACGCCGTCCTCGTCAGCGAGGGCCTCACGCTCAGCTCCGACTCCTACGGCTCGGCGTTCTATCTCGCGACCGGCTTCCACGGTCTGCACGTGGTTGGCGGCCTCTTTGCCTTCCTATTCATCATTGGCCGTGCATATGCCACGAAGAACTTCGGCCACAAGGAGGCAACGAGCGCAATTGTCGTATCTTATTACTGGCATTTTGTTGACGTCGTCTGGGTCGGCCTCTTCTTGATTATCTACGTCATTCAGTAAGACAAATAAGAATCGGAACCCCCAGCACCATGGCGAAGAAGAACTCAACCACGGCGAAACAGCGCAGGACCGGTCGTCGGCACCCGCTTGCAACCATCGCGCTCATTGCGGTAGGCCTGCTCAGCACCGGCGGCGCATACGCCCTCGCGACCACGACGGCCACCGCAGAGAGCACCGCGTCTGAAGAGCAGCTCGTCGACGAAGGCTCGAAGCTGTTCGCCGCGAACTGCGCGACCTGCCACGGCATGGCGCTCCAGGGCACACAGGAGGGCCCGACGCTCATCGGTGTCGGCGAGGCATCCGTCGACTTCCAGGTCGGAACGGGTCGCATGCCCCTCGCGGCGACCGGACCCCAGGCCGAAGAGAAGCCGGTGCAGTTCACCGAGGAGCAGGTCGAAGCCCTCTACACCTACGTCGGCTCCGTCTCCCCCGGCCCGGGCCTCCCCGACTCCGAGACTACCGCGGGCGAGGGCGACGCCGCGCTTGGAGCAGAGCTGTTCCGCATCAACTGCGCAATGTGCCACAACGTGGCCGGCGCCGGCGGTGCCCTCACGCAGGGCAAGTACGCCCCGTCGCTCGAGGGCGTCTCATCGACGCACGTCTACGAAGCCATGGTGACGGGCCCGCAGAACATGCCGGTGTTCAACAACAACAACCTCACCCTCGAGGACAAAGCCGACGTCATCACGTACCTCCAGTACCTCGACGAGAACCCCTCCCCCGGCGGATTCAACCTCGGCAACCTCGGCCCGGTGTCAGAGGGGCTTTTCATCTGGATCTTCGGCCTGGGCGCGATCGTGGCCATCACCGTGTGGCTCACCGCCAAGTCCAGCTAGTCGGCTCACGCTAACTACATAGTCTCAACCGCCGTCCGGCACCATCGGCCGGCAGCTCCACAATCACACAGCACTTCGCGCACTCTGCGCACAGTTGAAGGGATAACAATGGCAGACCTTAACGGTGGCCAGTCCGGCGGTAACGCCGCCGGCACCGCTGTCGAGCCATCCGTGCCTCGTACGGTCTCGCCGGGAACGGCGGTCGTACCCTCGGACGCCATTCCAAACCCCGGACACGAGCCGCACCGCCTGCGCGTGACAGACCTCGACCCGAAGAAGGACAAGGCGGCCGAACGCCGGGTTTCCGGTCTCTTCCTGCTCTCCATCGTCGGCAGCATCGTGGCGATCGTCGCCTACTTCCTGATCCCCATCGACGCGCAGAACTTCGACTCGATTCGGGTCAGCAACCTCGTGCTCGGACTCGCGATCGCGCTTGCGCTGCTCGCCATCGGCGTCGGCGCCGTGCAGTGGGCGCGCACTCTCATGTCCGACGCGGAGATCACCGAGGAACGGCACGGCACACGCGGTTCCGAGGCAACCCGCGCGAAGGCCGTCGAGGTCTTCACCCTCGGCAACAAGGAATCCGGGTTCGGCCGCCGCGCACTGCTGCGCAACAGCCTCATCGGCGCCCTTGTCGTCTCGCCTCTTCCGGCCGTCGTGCTCTTCCGCGACCTGGCCCCCGCGGCAGAGCCGAACGACCTGCTTCGTCACACGCTCTGGGAGAAGGGCACCCGCCTCACCCGCGATCCTTCCGGCACACCGATCAAAGCGTCGGATGTCACCTTCGGATCCGCATTCCACGTCATCCCCGACGGCCTCAACGACGCCGAGGACAAGCTCGAGGAGAAGGCCAAGGCCGCGGTGCTGCTCATGCGCCTGCGTCCGGAGGATCTCAACGAGGCCGAAGACCGCAAGGACTGGT
>JAODAY010000130.1 GCA_025463665.1 Microbacteriaceae bacterium | reverse complement strand
AGGTAGTCACCGTAGCTGAAGCCGCCGGGGAGGATCAGGGCGTCGACGCCGTGCAGGTCGTGGTCGCCGTGCCAGAGCGCCACGGGCTCGGCCCCGGCGAGGCGCACGGCGCGCTGCGCGTCACGGTCGTCGAGCGAGCCGGGGAAGGTGATGACGCCGACGCGCATCAGACCTGCACCCCGGTCGCGGCATCCGCTTGCTCTGGGTCTGTCGAAGCGTCGATGGTGATGCTTACGACGTCTTCGATGACCGAATTGGAGAACATCTCGTCGGCGAGGGTGCGCACCGTGGCGAGCACGTCCTCGGTGACGGGGCCGTCGACCGTGAGCTCGAAGCGCTTGCCGATGCGCACGCTCGAGAACTGGTCATGGCCGAGTCGGGAGAGGGCGCCGGCGACGGCCTTGCCCTGGGGATCGAGCAGGACGGCCTTGGGCATGACCTCGACGACGATTGTGGGCACCAGAAAACTCCAGAGATTCGCGAGCGGAAGGATTGACCCAGTCTACCCGGCGCCGCCCTCAAGCGAGGCTGGGTGGCAGGCCGCCGCTGGCGACGGCGTCCTCGACGGCGAATTGCGCCCAGTCGCGGTAGCCGGCCTCGCTCGGGTGGAAGAGGTCCGAGGCGAAGAATCCGTCGGTGTACGGCGGCGGCGGCGGTGACATGAAGGCACCCGGGGTTTTCGCGACGATCTCCCGCGCCGCCGTTTCGAGGTTGCGCGAGTGGAGGTAGAGGTTCCAGCGCAGGGGGTTCGGCAGCAGCTCGAAGCGGAAGAAAGCGGGCAGCGAGCTCATCATGAGGACCGCGTCGGGATTCGACTCACGCAGAATGCGCAGAATCGAACGGATGTCGCGGGCGAATGCGCGGCGGGAGCGCAGGGTGAGCGCGTCGTTCGACCCGATGCTCAGAAAGACGATGTCGTACCGGGCCTCGGTCGCCGGGCGGATGAACCGGGCGAGCAGATCGCGCGCCGTCGCCCCGTTCTTGCCGATCGCCGTCCACTCGACCCCGCGGTCGTACAGGGCGGACAGCTCGCGGGCGAGGTTGCCGGGCAGCGCGTCGGCCTGGCTCTCGACACCCACGCCGGCGGCGGTCGAATCGCCGAGCACGAGAAGCCGGAGCGGGTCGGGACCGGGGTGGATTCCCGACCAGGGCAGCGCGGCATCCGCGAGTCTCGGCGTGGTGCGTCGGAGGTTGCGTCCCTGCACTATCAGCACGGGGGCGAGCGGCACGAGGGCGAGTCGGCTGAGGCGCTGGAGGGCGATCACGCTCCCATGGTAGGTGCGGGGGCGGATCCGCGCCGCCCGGAGCGGGTGGCGGCTCGGCGACCAGCCGCTCGACCTGGTGGCCGGCCGGTGCTCGGTAAACTTGGGGCATGGATACCGCTGGACTGACCGAATTCCTCGACGACCACCAATTCAGCGGGGTCGTGCTGGTGTGCAAGGGCTCGTCGACCGTCTTCGAGTCGGCGACCGGGCTCGCGAGCCGGCGCACCTCCGAGCCGATCACGATGGACACCCGCTTCGACACCGCGTCGATCACCAAGCTGTTCACGAGTGTCGCGGTGCTGCAGCAGGTCGCAGAGGGAAACCTCGACCTCGAGACATCCATTCACCACTATGTCGACCTGGCGGGCACGCGCGTCCCCATCGAGGTCACTCTGCTCAACCTGCTGACTCACACGAGCGGGCTTGCCGATGACGCGGACGAGGAGAACGGCGAGGACTACGCCGCGATGTGGGCGGCCCTGCCGGTCGAGACGTTCCTCGAGACCAAGGACTTCCTCCCGCTCTTCGTGAATAAGGAGCCGCTCGCCGACCCGGGCGACGAGGTGGCGTTCATCAATGTCGGCTACATCCTCGCCGGCATGGCGCTCGAGCGGGTCACCGGAATGAGCTACCGCGACTACGTGCAGGAGCGCGTGTTCGCGCCGGCCGGCATGACCCAGTCGGGCTTCTTCGACCGTCGCGAGGCGAAGCCCACGGTCGCCGAGGGGTGGGACCAGGACGAGAACGGCGAGTGGGTCAGCAACGAGCGCAGCTACCCGCCGATCGGCTCGCCCGATGGCGGCGCGCATTCGACTGCGGGCGATCTCGTGAAGTTCTTCGCCGCGGTGCGCGCCGGCAAGCTGCTCACCAAGGAGTACACCGAGGAGTTTCTGTTGCCGCAGGTCGAGCTCGACGAGGAGACCTCATACGGGTTCGGCCTCGAGTTCGACTTCGAGGACGGCCTGGTGCGCTCGTACTTCCAGGAAGGCATCAACGCCGGCGCGAGCGGCATCCTGCGCCACTACGTTCGCGGTGGTCTCGACGTCGTTGTGCTGTCCAACTCCGAGGATGGCGCGTGGGACGTCATCACCGAGATCGACGAGCGCATCGACTAGCCTGCCGCGCTGACCCTGATCACGTTGCTCCACGGGTCCCCGAAGCTCACGGTCTGCCCGTCGTCTCGAAGCTGCACCCCGAAGTGCCCCAGGCGCTCGCTGAGCTTGCCGATCTCTTCGGCCGACGGCACGAGAATGTCGACCTGACCGAGCCCGAGCGCGGGGAGTCGCGGGCCGGCCCCGCGGCTGTTCCACGTGTTCATGGCCATGTGGTGGTGATAGCCGCCGGCGCTCACGAACAGGGCAGACCCGGGAATCGCGGTGGTCTGCTCGAACCCGAGCTGGTTCACGTAGAACTCGCGGGCGGTGTCGACGTCGCCGACCTGCAGGTGCACGTGGCCGACCGAGGCGCCGCCGATGAGCGGCTCGTTCACGGCACCCTCGGTGAGGTTCTGCCGTAGGAACTCGTTCGGGTCGAGGTAGAGCGTCGACATCTCGAGGGTTCCGTGGGTCCAACTCCAGGTGCTCCGGTCGCGGTCCCAATAGAGCTCGACGCCGTTGCCCTCGGGGTCGGTGAAATAGAATGCCTTGCTCACGAGGTGGTCGGAGCTGCCGGTGAAGGTGTTCGGGTATTTCTGGGCGACCGAATAGACGGATGCCGCGAGAGCCAGCTCGCTGTCGAACACGATCGCGGTGTGGAACAGCCCGGCGTCGCGCGGACTCGCGTGCCTGAGCCCGGGGGACTGCCTGAGAACCAGCACGGTGGTCGTGCCTCGGCCGAGAGTGACCGTGTCGCCCTCGGACGCCAGCACCTCGAGCGCCACTGCGTCACGGTAGTAGCGGGTCATTGCGTCGAGGTCGCCCACGAACAGCGTCACGGCACCCATCGAGGTGTCTGCTGCGAGGAGGTTCTGGTTCGTGTCGGTCATGGGCCCGCCCTTCGTGTTCCACTGTACAACTTGGTTGTGGGTACAAGTATTCCGGGTTGCCCCCTGACATCCGCCCGTGAGCATGCTGTCCTGAGCTACTCGCACCCTTCGCAGGCGACGGATGCCGCGGGGTCGACGGCCACGAGCACCTTCTCGAAACACACCGAGTCGTCGGAGCCCGCGTAGTAGCCGAAATTCGGGATTCGGGTGTAGCCCTCGCGCTGGTAGAACCGGATGGCGTCAGGTTGCAGCTCGCCCGTCTCGAGCACGAGCCGCGACCAGCCGGCCGCAAGCGCCGCGAGTTCGAGCCGCTGCAGAAGCGCGGTCGACACCCCCGAGCCGCGGTGGGCGGATCGCACAAACATCCGCTTGATCTCCGCGTGCTCGTCGTCGAGGCGGCGAAGACCGCCGCAACCGAGCGGGTTTCCGTCGTCATCGAAGGCGACGAGGAACGTCGTCACGTCGAGGCCGGTCGGCACGGGGCCCGGCTCGCTCGGTTCGCCGTAGCGTGCCCGTATCTCCGCCTGCTGCGCCTTCCTCAGCGCGACGCTCGCCTCGTCATCCCACTCGACCCGCCTGATCTGCATGGTTACTCGCCGGTGAGTCGCTCGATGAGCTCGCGGTAGCGGGCGGCGGTCTGCTCCACGATCTCCTGCGGCAGCTCGGGCGGCGTGCCGGTCTGGTCCCAGTGCGCGGTGAGCCAGTTGCGCACGATCTGCTTGTCGAAGCTCGCGGTGCGGTTGCCGGTCGCATAGAGGTCGGCGTCCCAGTAGCGGCTCGAGTCGCTCGTGAGCACCTCGTCGCCGAGGGTCAGCTCGCCGGTGACCGGGTCGGCGCCGAACTCGAACTTGGTGTCGGCGAGAATCACGCCGCGCTTCTCGGCAATGTCGGAGGCTCGAGTGAAGATCTCGAGCGACAGGTCACGAAGGGAGGTCGCCACCTCGGCACCCACCAACTGAACAGTGCGTTCGAAGGTGATGTTCTCGTCGTGTTCGCCCATCGGGGCCTTCCACGCGGGGGTGTAGATCGGCTCGGGCAGGCGGTCGCCGTCACTGAGGCCTGCCGGCAGCGGGATGCCGCAGACGCTCTGGGTCTGCTGGTACTCGAGCCAGCCGCTGCCGCTGAGGTACCCGCGCACGACGCACTCCACGGGGTACATCTCGAGGGTCGTCACGAGCATCGAGCGGGCCGCGACCTCCGCCGGGATCCCGGCGAGCCCGATCACGGGCGTCGGCGCGAGGTGGTTCGCGACCTCGAGCCGGTCGAACCACCACCCGCTGAGGGTGGTGAGCAGCTCCCCCTTGCCCGGGATGCCGGGCTCGAGCACGTGGTCGAACGCGCTCACACGGTCGCTCGCGACCATGAGCACCTGGCCGTCGTGCTCGGGCGAGGTGTAGAGGTCGCGCACCTTGCCGGAGTAGAGGAGGGTCCAACCGGGGAGTGCTGTGGCATCCGTCATGCCTTCATTATTCCGGATGCCGCGGCCTGGGCCCGCCGTGCGTCACTCGGGGCGGCCCGAACGGCCGTGCCGCGCTGCACCCCCTGCTGGGCGACGCGCTCCGCGCGCCTACTCGGCGACGCGCTCCGCGATGTCCGTGCGGTAGTGGCTGCCCTCGAGTGAGATGTGGCCGAGCGCGGTGTAGGCGCGGTTGCGTGCGGTCGCGAAGTTGGGACCGGTGGCGACGACGCTGAGCACGCGTCCGCCGGTGGCGACGTAGTTGCCGTCGAGAACCGCGGTCGCCGCGTGGGCCAGGTGAACGCCGGGAACGGCCGCGGCCTCGGTGAGGCCGTCGATGCGGCGCCCGGTGACGGGAGCCTCGGGGTAGCCCTCGCTCGCGAGCACGACGGTGACCGCGACATCACGCGAGAACTTCGGATACGGCAGTCGACCGAGACCGCCGGTGGCCGCCGCGTGCAGCAGTTCGCTCAGCGGTGTCTCGAGGCGGGGGAGCACGACCTGCGTTTCCGGGTCGCCGAAGCGCGCGTTGAATTCGATGACGCGCGTGCCCTGGCGGGTCAGGATCAGGCCGCAGTAGAGCAGCCCGATGAACGGC
>JAODAY010000234.1 GCA_025463665.1 Microbacteriaceae bacterium | reverse complement strand
ACTCGGTGTTCGCAGCCCGCTCGCGGAGCCCCCTCGGTCCGTTCGCGGACCGTCACGGCGTCTCCCTCCTCGACGCTCGCGTCGGAGGCACGCCGGTGCTCACGCAGAACGGCAACCGCTGGGTTGGCCCGGGGCACAACACGGTGTTCACCGATTTCGACGGCCAGGATTGGACGATCTACCATGCGATCGACCAGAACAACCCGTACATCGACGCCACGATCAACCTCAACCGCCGACCGGCGCTGCTCGACCCGCTCGACTGGCGGCAGGGCTGGCCGGTCGTGCGTGGCGGCTACGGCCCGTCGGACGAGCCGGTCGCCGGCCCCGCGGCCCAGCCCCGGCAGCGCACCGGTTACCGCGACGACTACATCCGCGACCTCCGCGTGCGCCGCCAATACGACGATCTCTCCGACGACTTCGCGACACCGGTGCTCTCCCCGCAGTGGACCTGGGTGCGACCGGAGACGGCGAGCTACGCGCTCACCGGCGAGATGCTGACTTGGCAGACCCAGGCCGCCGACCTCCACCCACCGTCCATCCCGCTCGCCTCCGTGCTCACCGAGCCGGCGCCCGAGGGCGACTACGTCGTCGAGACGCGGGTGCGTGTGTCGACCCCGGCGGAGGGATGCTGCTTCAACTACGTGCAGGGGGGCCTCGTGATCTACGGCGACGACGGCAACTACGTGAAGCTGTCGTCGGTGTCTATCTGGAACACCCGCCAGACCGAGTTCGGCAAGCAGGTCTCCCCGGTTCCTGCGCTGTACCCGACCTACGGCAACACCGTCGTGGGCCCGGCTGGCGAGTGGACCTACCTGCGCATCGTGCACCGCGAGGGAGGCGACGTCGACCGCTTCACGGCGTACACGAGTCTCGACGGAAAGAACTGGGATCGCGGCGGAACCTGGACCCACAATCTCGGCGCCACCCCGCGCGTTGGGCTGGTCTCGCTGGGCGGCGCGGGCTTCGCGAGCGAGTTCGACTACGTGCGTGTGAACGCGGTGCGGGGGGAACGGTAGAGCGGCACGGCATAGTCGAGTAATCTTTCGTCGCGATCGCGTGGGCGGTCGGTACGCTTGCTTCATGGCATTGCGCGAAGCCACCCGACTGGCACGATTGCGAGCCTCAGAGGCGGCATGTCTCCTCTTCATCGAAGACGGCACGGACATCACGATCGCCGAGCTCGCCACGCGCATCGGCCTGAACGAACGCACCTTCTACCGATACTTCGCCACTCGCGAAGAGGTCATCCGTCCGGTTCTCGAGGCCGGGATCGCCGCCGTGGAGGAAGCCTTCCGCAGCGCACCCGAGGATCGCTCGATCGCGGATGTCGCGCTCGAGGGGTTTCGCAACTCGATGTGGGGCGACCACGCCGACAGGACCCGCCGACTCGTCCCCCTCGTGCTCGCCGATCCCGCCCTGAACCGCGTGTGGCTGTCTGCCATCCGCCACTTCGAGCACGCCATCCTCGCTCCGATCGCGGCGAGGCTGCACGAGCCGGAGGGCTCGTTGCGCGCCATGATGGTCGCCGGGGCGATCGTTACCGCGGCTCGCGTCTCCCACGAGCACACGGCCGCCCACGGAACAGACCCGGTGGAGACCTTCAGGGCGGCTATCGCCGTGTTGGAGCAGGGGCTGCCTGGCGGCAGTCGCTAGACCCGAACCCGGCGCACGCGGAACGCGACGGGCACCGCCGCGAGGGCGATGACGGTGGTGAGCCCGAGGGCTGCGACGAAGCCTCCCCCGTCGACGGCACCGTAGGCGACGAAGAGGAGCCCGGCGAAGGCGATCGCGCTGGCGCCGCCCGCGGCATCCGCTATCGAAATGGCGGCGCTGTTGAAGCCCTGGTTCTTGTCGGTCGAGTGGAAGAGCACGAGGGTGCTCACCCGGGGAAAGACGAGGCCCATGCCGCCGCCGGCGAACAACCATCCGGCCGCGGCGACGTAGGGCGACAGCAGGAGCAGGGCGGTGAGAAACTGCACCGCGATGCCGACGAAGAGCAGCACGGCGCCGAAGCGCACGGCGGTGTCGTGCGACAGCCTCTCGCCGAGGCGACCCTGGATTTCGGAACCGAGCGCCCACGACACCGCGCCCACGGTGAGGATGAGACCGGACAGCCACGACGGCAGGCCGTAGCCGTCGTGCAGGAGGTAGGGCAGGTAGACCTCCGTGGCGAAGAACGCCGCGGCGACGGCCCCGCGGAACAACACGGTGGCGGGCAATCCGCGCCAGACGAGCAGCGTGCCGCGGGGCACGAGCGGGCGCAGGGCCACGATCACGATGGCGAAGGCCACTGCGGCGATCGCCCACGACCAGTCGCCGCCCCGCTCTCCGCCGACGCTGATGGCGATGACGCCGACCGCCACGACGACGGCCCAGACGACGCCCCAGCCGGCGCGCGGCGCCTCCGCCGCCACGGTCGAACCCAACTGGCGAAGCGCCGGCACGATCGCCGCGGCGGCGATGAGCGCAAGAACCCCCACGCCGAGAAATACCCAGTGCCAGCTGATTGTGTCGGCGATCACCCCGGCGACGGGCGGCCCGATGAGCGAGGGCAGCACCCAGGCGGCGGCGAACAGGCCGAAGACGCGCGGGTGCAGCGCAGGCGGGTAGATGCGCGCGACGACCACGTAGAGCGCCACGTTCACCGCGCCGGAGCCGAGCCCCTGCAGCACCCGACCCACGATGAACGTGACCATGTCGGTCGCCGTGCCGGAGAGCACGAGGCCGAGCACGAACACGACGATTGCCGCCACGAGCGGTCCGGCCGGTCCTCGGCGGTCGGCCCACCCGCCCGCGACGACCATGCCGATGACGCTCGCGGCGAGGGTTCCGGAGAAGGCGAGCGAGTACAGCGCGTCACCGCGCAGCTCACGGCTGATGGTCGGCATGATCGTCGTGACGGCGAGCGATTCGAAGGCCCCGAGAAAGATGAGGGTGAAGGCGCCGACCGTCGTCCAGAAATAGAGGGGCGACAGCAGTCGCCGTTCGGTCACGGCGCTATCGGCTGAGGCGAAACTGGAGGGGCTCATAGAACTCTTCGGTCGGGGCTGAACGTCACTCGAGCGTATCGGCTCGACGCGTTTCGCGGCGGGTCTGGCAGACTGGCAGCACCACTTAGATCGAGAAGAGTTTCACCATGACCGAATCGGTCGACACCCGCGTAGCCGTTTACATCGACTTCGACAACATCGTCATCTCCCGCTACGACCAGCTTCACGGTCGCAACTCCTTTCAGCGGGACAAGGCCCGGGGCTTCGACTCCGACTCCAAGACGGCCGATCCCGGCGTCGCGGAGCGTCTCGCCCAGGCCACGGTCGACGTCGGCGCGATCATCGACTTCGCGTCCTCGTTCGGCACCCTCGTGCTCACCCGGGCATACGCCGACTGGTCGGCCTCGATCAACGCCGACTACCGCGGGCAGCTCGTGAGCCGCGCCGTCGACCTCGTGCAGTTGTTCCCGACCGCCGCGTACACGAAGAACGGTGCGGACATCCGTCTCGCCGTCGACGCTGTGGAGGACATGTTCCGCCTGCCCGACCTCACCCACGTGGTCGTCGTCGCCGGCGACTCGGATTACATCGCCCTCGCCCAGCGCTGCAAGCGACTCGGACGCTACGTCGTCGGCATCGGCGTCGCCGGCTCCACGAGCAAGTCGCTCGCCGCGGCGTGCGACGAGTTCGCGACCTACGACGCCCTGCCCGGCATCACCCTCGCACCGCCGCACACCCTCGCCACGGCGCGCAACGGCCGGTCGATCAAGGGTGCGGATGCCACGGCGACCGCCGCGGCGACCACGGCGCCGAGTTCCGAGGGCACCGACACCCCCGGCGTCACCACCTCGGCACGCAAGGGCGTTCCCGAAATCTCGTTCGACCCGGGCGTGCCCGTCGAGTCTGCGCCCGTCGCCGCCAAGAAGGCCAGCAGGCGCGCTAAGTCCGCGGTCAAGGGCGCAGACGAGGAGCCTGAGGCGGAGGCGGACGCCAACGACCCCCAGGAGCTCGCGACCCACCTGCTCGAGCGCGCCCTGCGCCTCGGGCACGAGAAGGACGACGCCGACTGGCTGCACAACTCCGCCGTCAAGACGCAGATGAAGCGCATGGACCCGTCGTTCAGCGAGAAGGCGCTCGGCTACCGCTCGTTCTCCGACTTCGTGAAGTCGCGCGACGAGATCGCCGAACTCGACGAGAGCAGCACGATCCAGCTGATGCGGTTGCGTTCGTAGCTCCGCTTCGCGAGCCGGTGCACTGAGCCGATCGCTGTATTTAGCCGATCGCTGTATTTAGCCGATCGCAGTATTTAGCCGATCGCTCTACTTGGCCGATCGCGGGCGTCGAACGATGCCCGCGATCGCGCGCCAGCCGAGCAGGAAGACCGCCAGCACGAGTGTCGTCACGATGACGAAGCTCGGCTGCACCCCCTGACCGCTCGCGGCCCGCAGCAGCATGCCGAAGAGCACCGTCGACATCCACACCGGAACACCCGTGGTCACGACCCGGAACGGCGCGCGCCAGCCGCGGCACACGGCCCAGCCGATGGCGAGCCCGGCGAGGAACGGCCACAGCGTGACGAGCGCCCCGAGGAGCGGATTGTCGTGCGTGGCCCGGCCGATGAGCACGAAGACGAGCACGAGCACCGCGTCGATTCCGAGCGCGGCGAAGACGGCGCGGCGGCTGGTGGTCGGGGCCGGACGGAGCGATAGTGATGGAGCGTTCACCCTCCCACCGTACGCGGGTGCGAGGCGGCAGAATGGACGCATGATTCAGGGCTACTCCGCCGAGCAGATGCGCGCCGCCGAGGCGCCGCTGATCGCCGATGGCGTTCCGCTCATGCGCCGCGCGGCGGCCGGACTCGCCGGAGTCGTGCGTGGGCTGTTGCCGGAGGCGGGCGGCACGGTGCTCGTGCTCGCCGGCACGGGCAACAACGGGGCAGACGCGCTGTGGGCCGCCGCCGAACTCGGCACGGGAGGCGCGACCGTGACGATCGCCGCGACCGGCGACGAGACGGAGCCCCGGGCGCTCGGGGCCGCCCTCGCCGCGGGGGGCACGCTGCTCGGGGGTGCCGACGGCTCCCCCGACGCGATCGGCCGACTCGCGGCATCCGTCGACGTCGTCATCGACGGCATCCTCGGCACCGGCACGAGCGCGAGCCCCGCCCTGCGCGGTCGGGCCCGCGAGATCGTCGCGGCGCTGCTGCCGATCGTGACGGTGTCGGCCAGGCCGCGCGTGGTGGCCGTCGACATTCCGAGCGGAATCGACCCGACGACAGGCGCCGCGCCCGACCCCCACGTTCTTCCCGCCGACGTGACGGTCACCTTCGGCGGCTACAAGGCCGGGCTGCTGGTCGAACCCGGCTCCCGTCTCGCCGGCGAGGTGCGGCTCGTCGACATTGGACTGGCGGGTGAGTTGGCCCGTATGCTGCCGATTATCGAGCTCGAGGGATGACTTCTCTCGCGGCGTCCATAAGCTCCGGTCTTATATTTTCGCATAATAAGCCATATGCTAATACGATGGATGAAATTCCGGCCGCCGTCGCCGTGATCGCGGACATCTCGCACTCGCGCTCCCACGCCGACCGCCGGTCGCTGCAGCAGGCCGTCACGACGGCATTCGCGCGCGTCGACCAGATCGTTCCCTCCGTGCAGCCCCTCGAGGCCACCGTCGGCGACGAGTTCCAGGCCGTGTACGAGGGCCTCCCCGCCGCGCTGCGCGCCACCCTCCTCGCGCGCCTGCAGCTGCCCGAGGGAGTCGACTGCCGCTTCGGGCTCGGTTTCGGCGCCGTCCACGCGATCGGCGCCAGCCGGCTCGGCACCCTCCAGGACGGCTCCGCCTGGTGGTCCGCCCGGGAGGCGATCGACGAGGCCCGACGCAACGAGTACTCGAGGCTCGGGTTCGTGCGCACCTGGTTCCGTGCGGACGCGAGCGCTCCCCAGTCGCCCGACCCGGGGCTCGTGAACGCCTACCTGCTACTGCGGGATCAGGTGGTGAGCGGCATGAGCGAGCGCTCGAGGCGGCTGCTGCTCGGTCAACTGCTCGACACCACCCAGGAGCAGCTCGCGCAGCAGGAGGGCATCACCCAGTCCGCCGTCTCGCAGAACCTCAGCCGCAGCGGGGCCACCGCCCTCATCGCCGGTGAAGCCCTGATCCTCGGAGGTTCCTCGTGATCCTGCTCGCTCTGCTCCTGTCCGCCATCGGTGTGGCCGACCTCGTTCGTGCGAACGGGCGTGGGCGCGGCGTCCTTCCCGTGCTCGCCGGTGCCCTCGTCGCCGTCGCCGGCATCCTCGTCTGTGCCGTCGACTGGTGGTGGGCGCCCATTGCCGTAGTGCTCCTGGTGCTCTGGCTCGGCGCTACGAGCGACCGGCGCCCCGACGCCGCAGGGTACTGGGCGATCGGCGGTCTCGGCGCAGTCACGGCGGTCGCCTGCCTGGCCGTCGTCGACCTGCCCGCGGCGACCGGCGGCATCACGGACTGGTACGACGCGCTCCCCTATCGACTGACGACGGATGTCGCGTTGGAGACGGTCGCGCTCGCGATCGGCGGCGTGCTCTTCCTCCTCGAATCGGCGAATGTCGTCGTGCGCCTCGCGCTGCGCGGCACGGGTTCTCTCGTCGCCTCGCCCGA
>JAODAY010000216.1 GCA_025463665.1 Microbacteriaceae bacterium | reverse complement strand
GAGGGCGAGGTACAGGTTCGCGAGCGTCTGGGCCTCGATGCCCTGGGCCGCGTCGACCAGCAGGATGGCGCCCTCGCAGGCGGCCAGCGACCGGGAGACCTCGTACGTGAAGTCGACGTGGCCCGGTGTGTCGATCATGTTGAGCGCGTACGTCTGGCCGTCGAGTTCCCACGGCATCCGCACGGCCTGGCTCTTGATGGTGATACCGCGCTCGCGCTCGATGTCCATGCGGTCGAGGTACTGGGCGCGCATGTCGCGGTCGCTCACCACTCCCGTGATCTGGAGCATGCGGTCGGCGAGCGTGGACTTGCCGTGGTCGATGTGCGCGATGATGCAGAAGTTGCGGATGAACGCCGGATCGGTCGAGGCAGGCTCGAGGGCCTTGAGTGCGCGGGGAGACATTTGTGTTCATTCTTCCATGACGGCGCCCGATAAAGCCCCGGTTCGCATTTCCTGGCGCCCGGCGCCCGCTATGCCGGCTCGTTTTCGGATGCCGCGGCCACCGCCGCGCCATGACCCCGAGGGTCGGCGAGCGGCCGCCCCACGATCGCGCGCACCGCGCCCTCGAGCTCGGGATGCTCGAACTCGAACCCCGACGCGAGGAGCGCGGTCGGGGTAACCCAACGGCTCTTGATGAGCAACTCGGGCTCGCTCCGGATCAGCACCGAGCCGATCTCGAGCATCCAGCGGTAGAGCGGAACGCCGAACGGGACGCCGAGCACACGGCGCAGCGTGGCCATGAGGTCGCGGTTGGTCACCGGATGGGGAGCAGCGACGTTGATCGGGCCCTCGATCGTGGCATCCGACTGGATGAACCGGATCGCCCGGTAGACGTCGTCGATGTGGATCCAGCTGAACATCTGGCCGCCGCCGCGTGTCGTGCCGCCGACCTGTGGCCCGCCCAAACCGATCCTGGTCAGGGCGAGCAGCGGCCGGAGCGCGGAACCGTCGCCGAGCACGATGGCCATGCGCAACGCGACCTGGCGCACGCCCGCACGAGGGTGCGCGAAGAACTCGCGCTCCCACGCCGTGGCGACGTTGACCGAGAAACCGGAACCGAGCTGGCCGTCCTCGTCGGTCATCGGGCGGTCGTCGGCGTGCCGGTAGATCGTCGCCGTGCTGGAGTTGAGCCACAGGGCCGGCGGGTTCTGCACCGCCTCGACGGCGCGCCCGAGCTCCCCCGTCGTGAGCAGGCGCGAGCCGAAGATCGCGGCCCTGTTCTTGTTGTTGTAACGGCAGTTGACGCTCTTGCCCGCGAGGTTGAGCAGCAGGTGCGACCCGTCGATCGCCGCCTCGAGGGCCGCCGTGTCTCCCCACACCACGTCGGAGCCGGCGCGGCCGACGGTGATCACCGTGTCGCCGTCCGCGCGGAAGCGACGGGCGAAGTGCTGGCCCATGAAACCGCCGGCGCCGGCGATCACGATGCGGGTGCCGCTCATGCGCCGACCAGCGTCTCGCCGAGCGCGGCAACCGAGTCGCCCGGGGCGGGGATGCGCCCGAGCCCCTCGGTGACGACCTCGAGCGTCGTCGCGAGGCTCGCTCGCACCCAGCCCTCCCCTGAGCGGCCGAAGGCGCTCCCGGGCGCGAGCGCGACGCGCTCGGTCAGCAGGAACTCCTCCGCCCAATCCGCCACGTCGCCCGCACTCACGTGGCTCACGTCGATCCAGAGGTAGAAGGCGCCCGTCGGCTTCAGGTAACGGATGCCACGGGCGTCGAGCAACGCGGTCGCCGCGACGAGGTTCTCCCGGTAGTGCGCCTTCGCGGCCGCCACGGGCGAATGGTCACCCGTGATGGCGGCGATTGCGGCGAACTGCGCGGGCGTGTTGACGCAACTGATGGTTGCCTCCTGGACGGCGCGCATCGTGGTGGCGAGGGCCGGCGGCGTCACGAGGTAGCCGACCCTGATGCCGGTCATGGCGTAGGTCTTCGACAGCGAGAAGGCGGTGAAAACGCGGTGCTCGTCGTCGAGGCTCGCGATGCTCACGTGCTTCTCGCCGTAGGTGAAGTACTCGTAGACCTCGTCGCTGATGATCCACAGGTCGTGGCGCCGGGCGAACTCGAGCAGCTCCCGCAGCACCTCCTCCGGGAACACCGCGCCGAGCGGGTTCGACGGCGAATTGACGATGAGCACCCGCGTGCGGTCGGTGACGAGACGCTCGAGCTCCTCGATGCTCGGCAGAAAGCCCCGCTCCGGCGTGAGCGAATACGGGATCGGCCGCGCGTCGAGCATGCGAACACCCATGGTGAAGGTCGTGTAGCCGGGATCGGGCACGAGCGCCTCATCCCCCGCGGCGAGGGTCAGGGTCATCGCCTGGTACAGCGCCTGGGTCGCGCCGACGGTGACCCACACCCGCTCGATGTCGACGTGCAGGTCGTTCTCCCTGGCGAGCTTGTCGACGATCGCCCGGCGGAGCGGCGTGATTCCGCCGTTCGGCGTGTAGTTGGTGGCATCCGCGTCCCACGCGCGCTTGGCGGCCTCGGCGATGTGCGGAGCGACCGCGACATCCGGTTCGCCGATGACGAGGGAGAGGATTCCGTCGAGCTTCGTCGACATCTCGAAGATGTGACGGATGCCGGATACCGGCACTGTTTCGATGTGCGGAGCTAGGTGCGGCATGCCCACAGGCTATTACGCTCGAGTCATGTCTGGTTCCGTGGTTCTCGTTCATGGGCTGCGCACGAGCCGAACGATGTGGCGCGCGCAGGTCGTCGCCCTCGAAGAACGCGGCTACACCGTGATCACGCCGGACCTGCCCGGGCACGGCGCGCGCATGCACGAGCGGTTCACGCTGGAGGGCGGAGTCGCGACGATCGACGACGCCGTTCGCGAGGCGAGAGGCCCGGTCTTCGTCGTCGGATTCTCGCTCGGCGGCTACCTCGCCGCGCACTGGGCCGCCACCGAGCCGCGCCGAGTCAGCGGCCTGCTGCTCGCGAGCTGCGGAACCCAGCCCTCGCGCGTGATCCTCGACGGCTGGCGGGTCGGCGCCGCCGCGATCCACCGCTTTCCCGACCGCGGGCTGGCCCTCAACAACGCCGTCGTGCGGCTCACAATCAGGGACCCGCAGTTCGCGAACGACGTGATCGCCGGCGGGGTCGCCCTCGAGGTCATGGATGACACGCTGCGCGAGTTGCGCAAGATCCGCATGGTCGACGCCCTCTCGCGCATCGACCTTCCGGTGTGGCTCGTCAACGGAACCTTCGACCACATCCGCCTGCAGGAGCGGCGCTTTCTCGCGGTGACGAAGCGGGGCACACTGGTGCGGATTCCACGCGCGACCCACATGGTGAGCCTTGCCCGGCCCACGGAGTTCACCCGGGTGATGCTCGACGCGATAGCCTCGAGCCAGTCGAGCGTCACGACGGAGTAGGTGCTGCGGCTTTGGTCTCGCGACGGGGGCGTGCCGCGTGCGACGCTGTCGGCGCAATTGCCTTACCCCCACCGTGCTGGTAATGTTTCCTGTTGGCTTGCGTGCGTTGTTCCGAAGTGAACGACCGCACGATTCGCGGCCGAGAATCGAGACTCGATTCTCTTCCTCGGCTGCCCCGCAGATGGCTCTCTACAGAGCCGGGCGGAGTTTTTGTACATACGTTAGTTCGGCAAACAAGAAGGTAAATTCACGTGGCAAACATCAAGTCGCAGATCAAGCGCATCGGCACCAACAAGAAGTCGCAGGAGCGCAACAAGGCTGTAAAGAGCGAGGTCAAGACTGCGGTCCGCATCGTCCGCTCCGCCGTCGCCGCCGGTGACAAGGACCTCGCCGTCGCGACCCTCCTCGTCGCAGCCAAGAAGCTCGACAAGGCCGCCAGCAAGGGCGTCATCCACAAGAACCAGGCTGCAAACAAGAAGTCGGCTATCGCCAAGCAGGTTGCAGCGCTGTAACTCGCAGACACGAACGACGAAGCCCCCACCGCTCAGGCGGTGGGGGCTTCGTGTTGTGCGGAGCCCCTTGTCGAGATGGGCAAAACTGCGGCGGGGCAAACTTATGCTCCCCTCGGCGGCACTCGGGCGCCGAAGCTTGCCCCTCAGCGCCTGCAGCCGGGCAGGGGTGGGTGGGAGCGGGCAGGGGTGCCGCGGCCGCCCCGCGGGTCAGCTGCCGGCGCGACCGGCCACGATGCCGACCATGCGCTCGAGCGCGTACACCGGGTCGCGGCCGCCGCCCTTGATCTGCGCGTCCGTCTCGGCGAGCAACTCGATGGCGCGTCCGAGACCGTCGTCGCTCCAGCCCTGCAGGTCTTTGCGGGCTCGTCCGACCTGCCAGGGCGCGAGGCCGAACTGCTGGGCGAGCTGCCCGTCGCTGCCCCGCACGTTGTAGAGCTTGGCCATGGTGCGCAGCTTCGACGCGAACGCCGCGAGCATGGGTACGGGATCGGCACCCGACGCGAGCGCGTGGCGGAGGAGCAACAGCGCCTCGCCGTTGCGGCCGGCGATCGCAGCATCCGCGACCTTGAAGGCGGTGGTCTCGACCCGCCCCGAGTAGTACTTCTCGA
>JAODAY010000205.1 GCA_025463665.1 Microbacteriaceae bacterium | reverse complement strand
CGGTGGGATTTGAACCCACGGTGGGCTCAACACCCACACAACTTTTCGAGAGTTGCACCTTCGGCCGCTCGGACACGGTTCCGAGGAAGATCTTAGTACAGGACCCGCCCGTATTCAGAATCGGGCGCTCGGCCGCCCGACCGAACAAGAGCGTCGCCCGCTGGCTCACCCCCGCACTCGTGCTCGTCGCGACGCTCGGCCTCGGCGTGCTCAGTGGTGTGCTCGTCGGGCGGAACACCGGCGATGACGCGCGCGCCAGCGGCGGCGCGGGTTTCGGCGGCTCCGACTCGAGCGCGGGCGCCCCGGGCGACCGGATAGCGGGAGACCTCACCACAGGAACCGCGGTCCCGACCGACCGAGAATAGAGCCGGTCATACCGCCATGCGGTCGATGCCCTCCGGCGACAGTGCGTGGTGGATGGCGAGGATGCTCGCCCCGGTCACCGCGGCTTTGGCCCCCGCCGCTGACGGCACGATGGCGAGGTGACTCGTGGCGAGCGGCATCGACCGGGTGTAGATGATCTCGCGAACGCCCGCGATGAGGTGCTCCCCGACCCCGGCCATCGATCCGCCGACGGCGATGACCGACGGGTTCATCAGGCTCACGCAGGCGGTGAGCACCTCACCGATGTCGCGCCCCGCCTGCCTGATCGCCTGGATGGCGTCGATGTTGCCCGAGCGCACGAGGCCGATCACCGAGGAGGTTCCACTCGCCTCGACGCCGTGCGCGGCGAGTGAGTGCGCGATCGCGGGCCCCGACGCGAGGGCCTCGAGGCAGCCGCGATTGCCGCAATGGCACACGACGCCCGCCCCGCGCGGAACCTGCACGTGGCCGATGTCGCCCGCGATGCCCTGCGCGCCGCGCAGCAGCCGACCGCCGGAGATCACCCCGGCCCCGATGCCCGTCGCGACCTTCACGCAGATAAGGTTGTCGAGCCGCGGCCAGGCGAATGCCTGCTCGCCGAGCGCCATGATGTTGACGTCGTTGTCGACGAGGACGGGCACTTCCAGGTGCTGCTTCACGAACTCGGGAACGTCGAACTGGTGCCACCCCGGCATGATCGGCGGCTCGACCGGCCGGCCGGAACTGTGCTCGACGGGGCCGGGGAGTCCGATGCCGATCGCGATCACCTCGGACGTCGACAGGCCACCACGGGCGAGCAGGCTGCGTCCGGTCTCGACCATCCAGGTGAGCACTGCCTCCGGCCCGTCGGCTATGTCGATGGGCCCGCTGAACTCGCTGACGATAGTGCCGCCGAGGTTGGTCACCGCGATGGTCGCGTGCGTGGCACCGAGATCGGCGGCGAGCACGAACTTGGCCGAAGGATTCAACGCGAATTGCGACGACGGTCGGCCGCCGGTCGACTGCGCATCCCCGACCGGGCTGATGAGGCCGAGAGTCATGAGCTCTTCGACCCTCAGCGCGATGGTCGATCGAGCGAGGCCCGTCGTCATGGCCAGTTCCGCCCGCGTTCTGGGTGAACCGTCGCGCAGATGCAGCTGGCTTCGGCCGCAAGGACGCGCACATTCCCGACGCTCCACCGAAACTCACGGCACGCTCAGCGCGAACTGAAGGCGGCATCGAACGCGGCATCCGGGGCGTCGAATGCGAGGCGCTTGACGAACTCGAGCGCTTCGGGCGCCCCCACGAGGCGATCCATGCCGGCGTCCTCCCACTCGACGGAGATGGGACCGTCGTACCCGATCGAGTTGAGCATGCGGAAACAGTCCTCCCACGGCACGTCTCCGTGACCCGTCGAGACGAAGTCCCAGCCGCGGCGCGGATCGGCCCAGGCGAGCAGCGAACCCAGCCGACCGTTGCGGCCGTTGATCATGCGCTTCTTGGTGTCCTTGCAGTCGACGTGGTAGATCCGATCCTTGAAGTCCCACAGGAAGCTCACCGGGTCGAGGTCCTGCCAGACGAAGTGGCTGGGGTCCCAGTTGAGGCCGAACGCCTCACGGTGGCCGATCGCCTCGAGTGCGCGCACCGTCGACCAGTAGTCGAACGCGATCTCGCTCGGGTGCACCTCGTGGGCGAAGCGCACGCCTACCTCGTCGAACACGTCGAGGATGGGGTTCCATCGATCGGCGAAGTCCTGATACCCGGCGTCGATCGCCTCCTGCGACACGGGAGGGAACATCGCCACGTACTTCCAGATCGACGACCCGGTGAATCCCACCACGGTCTTCACCCCGAGCTTCGCCGCGAGCCGCGCGGTGTGCTTCATTTCCTCGGCAGCCCGGGTTCGCACGCCCTCCGGGTCGCCGTCACCCCAGACGACGTCGGGCAGGATGTCGCGGTGCCGCTGGTCGATCGGATCGTCGCACACGGCCTGACCCTTGAGGTGGTTCGAGATCGCCCAGACCTTGAGTCCGTGCCGCTCGAGCAGCGCCAGCTTGCCCTCGACATAGCCCGGCTCGTCCCACCGCCACGGATCAAGGTGATCGCCCCAGCACGCGATTTCGAGCCCCTCGTAGCCCCACCCCGCCGCGAGCTCGACGACTTCTTCGAACGGGAGGTCGGCCCACTGGCCGGTGAAAAGGGTGATGGGGCGGGTCATGATTGGTTCTCCTTGATTATGGCGGCTGGGGGTGTCACGTCTGTCCATCGGCTGTCGTCGGCCGCGCTTCGCTCCACCGAGCCGAGCACGCTCTGCACACGCAGCCCGTCGGCGAAAGACGGGAGCGGCTGCGTCTGCGCGCCGATCGCCTCGACGAAGTCCCGCGCCTGGTGTGCGAAGCCGTGTTCGTAGCCGAGCGTGTGCCCTGCCGGCCACCACGCGGAGAGGTAGGGATGCTCGGGCTCGGTCACAAGTATGCGGGTGAAACCCTGCTCGGTGGCGGCCCGTGTCGAGTCGTAGAACTGGAGCGCGTTGAGGTCTTCGAGGTCGAACGCGAGCGCGCCGGTCGAGCCGGACACCTCGATGCGCAGGGCGTTCTTGCGCCCGGTCGCGAAGCGGCTTGCCTCGAAAGACCCGAGCACGCCGGAGTCGAACCGTGCGGTGAAGAGGGCAAGGTCGTCGACGCTGACCGTGCCGCGTTTGCTCGAAGCTGTTCCCGAGAGGCCGTGGCCCTCTGCGAGCAGCGGCCGCTCGCCGACGATGGTCTGAAGCACCCCCGACACGGATGCGATGTTCTGGCCGATGATGAACTGGGCTAGGTCGACGGCGTGTGCGCCGATATCGCCGAGGGCCCCGGATCCTGCCAGCGACTTGTCGAGGCGCCAGGTCATGGGAGCGTCGGCGTCGGCGAGCCAGTCCTGCCGGTAGCTGGCCCGTATCTGGCGCACCTCGCCGATACGGCCGGCCGCGACGAGGTCGCGTGCGAAGGTTGCGGCGGGAACCCGGCGGTAGGTGAAGCCCACCATCGCGAAGGCGCCGGATGCCGCGGCCTCAGCCGCGGCATCGGCCATCGCCTCGGCCTCGGCGACCGTGTTGGCCAGCGGCTTCTCGCACAAGACATGCTTGCCCGCAGCGAGCGCCGCGATCGCGATCTCGGCGTGCGTGTTGCCCGGCGTCACGATGTCGATCACGTCGATGTCGTCACGCTCGATCACCGACCGCCAGTCCGTCGCGGCCTGCGCCCAGCCCCAGGACTCGGCGGTCTGCTGCACCGCCGCGGCGTTACGACCCACGAGCACGTCCATGCTCGGTCGCGCCGAAAGGTCGAAGAATCGCGGTGCCGTGCGCCAGCCCTGCGAGTGGGCGGCGCCCATGAACCCGTGTCCGATCATTGCGATGCGCAGCGGTCGCGTTTGTCCTGCCATGTCTTACGCCTTCTGTGTAGGGGCGCCCGCCGTTGCGGGCGAGCGCCCCTCTGGTCGATCGTGGGCTATGACGCGAACGCGGTCGGCAGGTACTTGTCGACGTTGCCCGAGGTCACGACCGGTGCGTTCAGCACGATGCGGTTGGGCACCTCGACCTCGACGAGGTCGTTCAGCGCCTTGTCCTGTGCGATCGATCGGGACGAACGACGTGCCGACCGCTGCGAGCGCCGTACGCCGTGGTGGGCGGGTTGTGAGCATTGTGGTTCCTCCTGGTGAATGTGGGTGCCGCGTCGCCAATGCTTGGGCGATGCTCACCGACACCCTCACCTGGCGACGTATGACCGTCCACATTGACATTGCTTGCAAGCTAGCAGAGCCGCGCCGCCAAAGGAACGACTTATCCCGAGAAAAATCTTAAGTCGCATATTCCACGACAGGTTTTGTTTACCTGAGACCGGTTGGCTGCTACATTTCCGAGATGATCACCGTCGACCGTGCCCCCGCCCTGCTCGAGGGACGTTCGCCGGGGTGGCGGCGCTCGAGGGTGTCGACCTGATCGTCGCTCCCGGCGAGGCGCACTGCGTCCTCGGGCAGAACGGCGCGGGCAAGTCCACGCTCATCAAGGTCCTCGCCGGAGTGCACACCCCCGACAGTGGCGAGGTGATTCGGCAGGGCGAGGGCGTCACGATTTCCGACCCCACCGCGGCGCTGGGCCACGGGATCGCCACGATGTACCAGGATCTCGACGTCGTCGACGGCTTCACCATCGCCGACAACATCTTTCTGGGGCACGAACGGTCGAGGGCCGGCGTGCTCAACGTGCGGGACGCCCACAGAGAGGCACGGGCGCTCATGAAGCGGCTGGGGCATCCCGGTCTGGCGCCTGCGCGCGGGTCTCACCGCGGGCATCGCGGGAATCATGCTCACCGGCCGCACCACCTCGGGAACCCCCACCCACGGCACGCTGTACGAGCTCGACGCGATCGCCGCGGTGGTCGTGGGTGGAACGCTTCTCATCGGAGGACGCGGCACGATCGTGGGCACCGTGCTCGGCATTCTCATCTTCAACGTGCGGACCAACATCGTCACGCAGAACAACCTCAACACCGCGTTGCAGGCGATCACCAAGGGCGCGATCATCGTGATCGCCGTCCTGATTTAGCAGCGGTTCGCCACGCGAAGCACGCGCCGTTCGCGACTCGGCAACCGACGAACTCCGCGCGAGATTTTAGTGGAAACGCGACGATAACGGGCTTATCGTTTTGACGTGACCGCAGAATCATCTCCCGTTGCCAAGGTGCTCGGTGTGACTGGCGGGGCGGTGGCCGCTGTGGCAGCCGCTGGTTTCGTCGGCTACCGGCTTGTGGAACGGCGCCGCCTCGCTGGCAACATCAGCATCGCCGACTCTCTCGCCCGGCACTCGGAGTGGTGGAAGGAACAGCGCCGCGCGACCGGCGAAATCCTCTACGTAGCGGTCGGCGACTCCGCGGCCCAGGGCATCGGCGCGAGCGTTCCCGGGCGCAGCTACGTGGGTTTGCTCGCCAACCACATCCGGCGCACCAGCGGACGCACGGTGCGCGTGATCAACCTGAGCCAGTCCGGTGCACGGCTGCGTGAGGCGCTCTCGGTCCAGCTGCCGCACGTGTGTGCCGCCGAACCCGACATCGTCACGGTGTCGATCGGCGCCAACGACATGGGCTCGAGCTTCCGAGAGGACCGGTTCGAGGCGGAGGTGGACCGCATCTACCGCGAACTGCCCGCGCACTCCATCGTCGCCGATATCCCCTCGCACTACGTCGGCCCAAAGGAACGCAATGTGCGCGTCGCCAACGTGATCGTGCGCCGCGTGGCCGAGCGCTACAACCTGTTCGTCGCACCGCTGCACGCGGTGACCCGCAGGCAGAGTGCGCTGTGGTACGTCGTGAATCAGGTCGCCGCCGACTTCTTCCACCCCAACGACCGTGGTTACAGGGTGTGGGCATCGGCGTTCTCTCCACAAGTCGACCGGAGGCTGGCCGAGCTGTGACGGTGGCCTCGCTTAGGCTGTCGCAATGGCCCGCGTCACTACTAACTTTCGCTGCACAGAGTGCGGATGGTCGAGTATTAAATGGGTGGGTCGCTGCGGCGAGTGCCAGGCCTGGGGCACGGTCATCGACCAGGCAGAGACGGTCGGCCTCGCGCCGCGCGGCGTTTCCGCCGTCAAGATAACCGACGCTCGAGCGGCGAGACCCATCACCGAGATCGGTGCGGAGTCAGTGGCCTTCTGGCCGAGCGGCATCGCCGAGTTCGATCGCGTTCTCGGGGGCGGCATCGTGCCGGGCGCCGCTATTCTGCTCAGCGGCGAGCCGGGGGTAGGCAAGTCGACCCTGTTGCTCGAGGTGGCGTCGCGCGCCGCCGCGACCGGCCAGCGCGTTCTCTACGTCTCCGCCGAGGAATCGGTGAGCCAGGTGCGGTTGCGCGCCCAGCGCACCGGGGCCCTGCAGGCGTCGCTGTTCCTCGCCGCTGAGACAGACCTTGCCACGATCCTCGGCCAGATCGACGAGGTGCAGCCGCACCTCGTCATCGTCGACTCGGTGCAGACGGTCTCGTCGACGTTGTCGGAGGGGCTGGCTGGCGGTCCGTCGCAGGTGCGCGAGGTGGCATCCACTCTCATTCGCGTGGCGAAAGACAGAAACCTGCCGGTGCTGCTCGTGGGCCACGTGACGAAAGACGGATCGATCGCCGGGCCGCGCCTGCTGGAGCACCTCGTCGACGTGGTGCTGCAGTTCGAGGGCGACCGCCAGACCGCGCTGCGCTTCGTGCGCGCGCACAAGAACCGCTTCGGCCCGACCGACGAGGTCGGCTGCTTCGAGATGACCGGCGAGGGCATCGCCGAGGTCGCCGACCCGTCTGGTCTGTTCCTCTCTCGCGCCCGCCAGCCCGTGAGCGGCACGTGCGTCATGATCGCGGTCGAGGGGCGGCGGGCGCTGCCGGTCGAGATCCAGGCGCTCATCGTCAAGACGCAGGCGCCGCAGCCGCGCCGCGTCGTCAACGGGGTGGACGGGTCACGCGTCGCCATGCTGCTCGCGGTGCTCGAACGCCGGGTGAACATGAAGCTGTCGGAGTTCGACGTGTACGTCTCGACGGTCGGGGGCATCCGCATCACCGAGCCGGGAGCCGACCTCGCCATCGCCCTCGCGATCACGAGCGCCTACCGCGACCTCGCCTTTCCGATCACGCAGGCCGTGGTCGGGGAGATCAGCCTCGCCGGTGAGATTCGGCCGGCGAGTTCGTCGAAGCAGCGTGTCGCCGAGGCCCGCCGTCTCGGCTTCTCCACGGTGATCGACTCCGAGGCGGTCCATCTGCGCGAGGCGATCCGGATGGCGTTTGCGAGCTCCACCGCGGAACGCATCGAAGTCCCCGTCTTCTAGTATCGGCGTGCGTTAACGGTGCGATGGGCCCGGCGCACGGCCGGGCCCATCGTCATGCCGTGACGCTACTGCTCCTCGTCGACGTCGAAACCTCGCTCGTCGTCGTTCTGGTGGGTGCTGTCGCGCTGGCCCTGGCTGGCGAGCGGGGCGTTGGGCGCCTCCCCGACGTAGCCGGGGGTGTCTTCGCTCGAGTCGCCGCTGTTGTCGGCGCCACTGCGGTCTGCACCGCTTCCGGACGAACCGGAGCTGGCCTTCGATGCGGACTCCATATCCTCCGCAATCGCCACCCGGCCGTCTTCCACAAGCGCGTCAGGGTGGTGCTCGGTGAACGTGTTGCCCTGGTCTCCGAGCTGCTCGTAGTCCGGATCGTCGGCGGGGTCGCGTGCCGTCGGGTCACTCACGAGGTCGCCCCGGGAATGACCGGCTTGTCTTCGTCGGACGAGGGGGCGAGGCCCTCCGAGGAGTCGGCGGGCGCAGTCGCGTCCGACGCGGAATGGCCCGAACTCGACGGCGCCTCGTTCATGCTGTCGACGAGCGCGGCTCCCACGTCGTGCGCGGCCGGGGCCTTAGCGGCGACGAAGCCGTCGGCACGTTTGACCGTCTTCTGCACCTCCGGGCGATTCCACACATCGGTCGCCGCCGACTTGATGCGCTCGAACTGCTTGCGTCCCGCAGCAGTACCTACTACGTAACCCGCGGCGAAGCCGAGGGCGATCCATCCTCTTGCCATTACGTGCTCCTTGTGTCAGATACGGTCGAGTAAACGCACGCCGGTCACGGCGCGGTGCCGCTGCTCGGTCTAATGTCGTCGGCGTCGAGGCCCGGGTCGTCTTCGCCCTCGTCGAGCCTGCTCCCCCCGGGAAGTGCCGACGCCACGTCGCTGCCATCGGGCTGGAAGTCCGCGTCTTCGGGCACTGTGCCGTCCTGGTACGGGTCCTGCGTCTTGTCGCTCACAACTCTCCCCTCGGCTTGAGCACCACTTTGATGCAGCCATCTTCCTTCTTCTGAAAAGTCTCGTACATCTCTGGGGCCTGTTCCAGCGGCACCCGGTGGGTTACCAGATCGGTGACACCGAGCGGGTCGGCCGGGTCCTCGACGAGCGGCAGCAGGTCGTCGACCCAGTTCTTCACGTTGCACTGGCCCATGCGCAGAGAGACCTGCTTGTCGAACATGGAGTTCATCGGCATGGGGTCTGCCTCGCCCGCATACACCCCGCTGAGCGACACCGTTCCACCGCGGCGCACGAGGTCGAGTGAGGCGTGCAATGCGGCGAGCCGGTCGATGCCCGCTGTTGTCATGGCCTTGCGCGCGATCACGTCGGGCAGCAGCCCGACCGCCGCCTGCGCGAACGCACCGCCCGGGCTGCCGTGCGCCTCGAGGCCGACAGCGTCGACGACCGAGTCGGGGCCACGGCCCATCGTGCGCTTGCGCAACGCGGCGACGGTCTCGTCGTTGAGGTCCCACGTCTCGACGCCGTGACGTTCTGCCATCCTCCTGCGCTCGGGCACCGGGTCGACGGCGATGACCTCGTAGCCGAGGTGCCGACCGATGCGGCTCACGAACTGTCCGACCGGACCGAGGCCCATGACGGCGAGCGTGCCACCCTCGGGAACATCGGCGTACTTCACGCCCTGCCAGGCGGTGGGCAGGATGTCGCTGAGGAACAGGTAGCGCTCGTCGGGGAGGTCGTCGCGCACGACGACCATGTTGTAGTCGGCGAGCGGAACGCGCAGGTACTCGGCCTGCCCGCCAGGGATTTGACCATAGAGCTTGGTGTAGCCGTAGAGCGCAGCCCCTGTGCCCTGATCACGGTTCTGAGTGGTCTCACACTGGCTCTGCAGGCCGCGTCGGCACATGAAGCACTCGCCGCACGAGATGGTGAACGGCACGACGACGCGATCGCCCACCTTGAGCCTGGTGACCTGGTCGCCGACGGCCTCGATGATGCCCATCGACTCGTGCCCGAGGATGTCACCCTTGTCGAGGAACGGTCCGAACACCTCGTACAGGTGGAGGTCGGACCCGCAGATGGCGGTCGAGGTGATCCGCACGATCGCGTCGGTCGCGTCGATGATCTGGGGGTCAGGCACCTCATCGACACTGATCTGGCGCTTGCCCTGCCAGGTGACCGCCTTCACGCGCGAGCCTTTCCGGCGCACGTCACGCACTGCGTGGAATAGGGCCGCGCCTCGAGCCTCGCGACCGGTATCGACTGATGGCACGTCACGCAGGTGCCGTAGCTGCCCTGGTCGATGCGACCCAGAGCACTCTCGATCTGGGCGAGATGCGTGCGCGTCTGCCCCAGAATGGCCTGCGACTGCGACCTCTCGAACGCAAGCGTCGGCCCCTCCGGGTCGTGCTCGTCATCGGCCGGAGCGTCCATTCGCGAACCCTGGAAGGAATCGATGTCTGAGACCAGCCTGGCCACGAGATGCGCGGTGGCCTCCCGGTCGTCGATCAGCCGGGCGCGCAACTTTGCTCGCTGCCGTGAAGAAAGTGCGGTCGTGTGTTCGGCTATGCCAGTCATTGAGCAATCACACACCCGCCTCGGAGGTTGTGCCACCCCCTATCGCCCCACCATCCGATTTGCTAAGTCCGGCTCCTGGGGCCGGGGTCAGTCCCGCAGTGCGAGCAGGTGCGCGTTGAGCCCGGCGGTGAACTCGTGATCGACGCTGAACGGCACGCCGTCGAGTTCGCGCACGGGGGCGGCGAGGCGCACGCTCGACACGAGCCACGCGGCATCCGCCTGCTGCAACTCGGCCGGCCTGAGCAGCTCGAAGCCCGTCGCGAGGCCCAGCGATTCGGCGTAGCGGAAGACGTTGGCCTGGGTCGTGCCCTCGAGAATGCCGAGGCCGGTGCCGGGCGTGTAGACGGTGTCGCCGCGGCGAAAGACGACGCTCGAGGTTGGGCCCTCAAGCACGAAGCCGTCGCTCGAGACGAAGATCACGTCGTCGGCGTCGCGCCTGTGCGCCTCGCGGATCGCCGCGCGGTTGACAGCGTAGCTCAGGGTCTTCGCTCCGGCGAGAAGCCACGGGGAGGTCAGCTCCACGTCGTGGCGGAACCCGCGGTCGAGCATCACGACGCGCACGCCGGTGGTGCGCGGCGCGGTGTTGTCGGCAGAGTGCGAAGCGTACACCCAGCCGGTCGGCCGGCCGTCGCCTTCGATGCCTCGGGTGAGCACGGCCTTGACCCAGGACTCCTCAACGGGGTCGAGCGCGTCAATGACCGCGAGGATCGCGGCGCGCCAGGCGTCGAGGTCGGGGGCCGGCAGGTCGAGCTTGGCAGCCGATCCGGCGAAGCGTCGCAGATGGTGCTCGAGCGCCTGTGCGCGCCCATCGCCGACGCTGATCGACTCGAAGATGCCGTCGCCACGCGTGGCGCCGAGGTCGAGCACGCTGAGATGGGGTTCCGCCGGATCGGCGAAGGCGAAGGCGGCCGCTCCCTGCAGGTGCGGAGCGGCCTCGGCTGAGGGTTGATTGAGAATCGCGAGCGCGTAGCGTGGCATGCGTTCCATTGTGCCGGTTGCGATGCAAGCATTGAGCATGACCGACACACAAAACGAACCCATGCAAGGCGGCAACCACGCGACGGACGCGGAGAAGCTAGCCGGAATTATCGGTCAGGTGAAGGGCGACATCACCCTCGGCAACGAAGGAGACATCCGCCTTCTCCTCCAGCAGCGCCTCAGCGACGCGGGCATCGAGCTCGACGACTCCGAGTTCGAGAAGGCCCTCGCCGACGCCACTGCTTAGGACTGCACGGGAATGCTCGCCGTGTCGTAGGCGCGTCCGCGTCGCGGAATGAAGAAGGCGATGATCACGCCGACGAGCGATACCGCCGCGCCGAGCGCGAAGCTCAACTGGAACGCGCCCGTCGTCGGTGTGGAGATGCCCTCGGACACAACGACCTGGGTCGACAGGATGACGCCGACGACAGTTGCGGCGACGGTCGAGCCAAGCGTGCGCATGACCGAGTTGAGCCCGTTCGCCGCCGCGGTCTCGCTGGGCGGCACCGCGCTCATGATGAGCGTCGGCATGGCCGCATAGGCGAAGCCCACTCCAACACCGATGAGCGTCGACACCAGCGCGATGTGCCACACCTCGCCGGTAAGGAAGATCGCGGCGGCGAAGGTGAGGCAGATGATGCTCGAACCGAGGATGAGGCTCGTGCGCGGTCCCTTCGCCGCGGACAGGCGCGCTGCGGCCGGTGACAGGAAGAACATCACGAGGCCGAGGGGCATGAGGCACAGGCTCGCCAACAGGAGCGGCAGGCCGAAGGCGACGCCGGTCGAGGTCGGCGCCTGCAGCAGCACGGGGAGCGCGGCCGAGGTGATGAAGAACGCGAAGCCGACGGAGATCGAGGCGAGGTTGGTGAGCAGCACGGGTCGTCGGGCGGCCACCCGGAGATCGATGAGCGCGTGCGGGGTGCGCAACTCGAAGTAGCCCCAGGCGAGCAGCACGACGAGCCCGCCGATCATGAGCGACAGGGTCACCGAGCTGGCCCAACCCCACTCGCCGCCCTTGGAGACCCCGAGCAGAATGCCGATGAGCCCGACACCCAGACCCACGGCGCCGGCGAAGTCGAACCGGCCGGCAGTGCGCAGCGTGCTGACGGGCACGATCCATGCCACGAAGCCGTTCGCGATGGCGCTCAGCGCTGTCGCGAGCCAGAACAGGTAATGCCAGGACATGTTCTCGGCGATGAGCGCGGCCACGGGCAGGCCGATCGCGCCGCCGATGCCGAGCGTCGCACTCACGAGCGCGATCGCTCCGCCCAAATTCTTGGCATGGATGACATCGCGCAGAATGCTGATGCCGAGCGAAATCACGCCGAGGCCGATTCCCTGCAGCGACCGCCCGACGATCATCGGAACCACCGTGCTTGACAGTGCAGCGACGATCGAGCCGAGAGTCATGATCGTCAACAGAACGAGCATGATGCGTCGTTTGCCGTACATGTCGCCGAGCCGACCGGTGATCGGGGTGGCGATCGCGGCCGCGAGCAGGGTGGAGGTGAGCACCCATGAGGTGTCACTCGCCGTGCTGTCGAGCAGCCGCGGCAGATCCGCGATGATGGGCGTCACCAGGGTCTGCATAAATGCCGCCACGAGACCCGTGCCCGCGAGAGTCGCCACAATGACGCGGTCGCTCGGCCTGTGGCTGAGGCGTCGCCGCCTTCGTGCGTCCCGGGCGCTCAGCCCGCCGGCGTCTGGGGTGTCGTGGTTGCCGTCGCCAGACAGGGGGTGCTTGGTCACGCGGCGCCTTTCGAGCACGCCCGGTGGGAGGAGTTCACCCGAGGGCGGCGGAACTAGTCATTTTATGTCCGCGCGGTTTGCGCGCGCAGTCCGCCGCCGCGGTGCGCATGTCAGTCGCCCGGGTTGACCGCGCCGAGACCCTCCGCACTGTGTGTCTCGACATCGGGGTCCTCACCGAACTCCGTGTCGGTCTCGGTCGACGCGGTCGCGTCGGCCTGTGCGACGCCGCTCGTGTGCGGGTGCGCCTGCCCGGATTCCACGTCTACTGCCGGCACGTCGTCGGGGCTGGGCGGAATGCTCGTGTGACTCATGGTGAGGCTCCTTCATTCGATTCGGATGCCACCACGCTAGTCAGCCGGAGAACCCCCGGCAACTACGATTGTCGGCGTCGGCTGCCGTCAGGAGAAGACCGCTACTCGTCGGCCCTCAGTGCCAGGGCGTGCAGCACGTCCTCCGGCGCGGCCTGCATGGGGTGAGGACCCGCGACGTCGAACCAGACCGCCTCGAGCACTCCGATGTTGGCCTCGAGAAACTCTTGCAGCGTGGGACCGTCGTAGGCGAGCACCCGGTGCCCGGTCTCGTTCGGGAGCATGCGCACGTATGTCGATGCCGAGGAGAACAGCAGCAGCATGTACTTGTCTGCGTCGTCGCGGCGGAAGACCCGCACTTGCGGCGGCCCCTCGACGGGCAGCAGCGGCACGATCGCCTTGTCGTTGCGCAGCGCGAAGGCGACGGCCGCGGCATCCTGCGCCTTGAGCGCCTCCTCGAGAGCCTGGGAGCGGAATTCCGGTGCGCGCGACGTTGTCTTTTTTGCCATGGATCAGTTGAGGAGGAACTTCTTGGAAGCCTCGGACTCCACACCGTTCACGGCGACCGCGAGCTGATAGGTGGCGCCGCCTGCCGTGACCTGCGTGCTGTCCGGCGCGTCACACGTCGACGGGTCGGAGCGGGTGCGGTCCCAGGCGAATGGAGTGGTCGGCAGGCTCGCCCCGGGCTCGATCAGCTGTTCGAGGGGTGCCGGGTCGATCTGGCAGTCCTTCGACGACCAGATCAGGTCGTCACCGCTCGAGATGCTGTACTCCTGGACGTCGGTTCCGACGCCGAAGGTGCAGGCGGTGGAGCCCGTGTTGGTGATGGTGAGCGACAGCAGCGGTTCCTGCCCCTCCGCGTACTCTTCGGCATCCGTCTCGGCCTCGACGGCGATGACCGTGGGGCTGCACGCGGCACCGGCGACCGGCTCCGCGGCGTCGTCCTCCTCGGCAGGTTCCTGATTGGCGGAGGTGGTCTGATCGGTCGAGTCGTTAGCTGAACTCCCGCCGTCCGGACGCGTAACAATGAGGGCGATCACGATGATGACCGCGAGCAGTCCAACCAGCACCATGAGCCGCCGACGCCAATAGGTTTGGGGCGACTCCGGGCCAACGGGGTTCTTGATCGTCGACATGCCCTCAGGGTAAGCCCACTGCCCCGCTACACCGTGAACCGCCACGGCGTGTGCCGTGTTGGCGTGTCGTCAGTGCAGGAACTTCAGCATGCGGGTGTTGCCGAGAGTGTTCGGCTTCACGCGCGATAGGTCGAGGAACTCGGCTACACCCTCGTCCGACGAGCGGGCGAGCTCGGCGAACACGTCGGGGCCGACCACGTCTTCGTTGATTGCGACGAAACCGTTTCGTTCGAAGAACGCAACCTCGAAGGTGAGACAGAACAGTCGGCTGAGGCCGAGCTGGGCGGCATCCGCTTCGATTCTCTCGAGGATGCCGCGGCCGACGCCGCGTCCCGCCCATTCCTCGGCGACCGCGAGCGTGCGTACCTCCGCGAGGTCCTCCCACATGACGTGCAGCGCGCCGCACCC
>JAODAY010000173.1 GCA_025463665.1 Microbacteriaceae bacterium | reverse complement strand
GCGAGACTCACCACCCGCGCGTCGGGTTGCAGCGTGGACACGACGTCATAGGCGGTACCGTCGAGCGCGAAGGCGCGCAGCGACGACGGGCTCGACGCTGGCACCGACCAGATGAACCCGGAATTGTCGATCGACGGCGCGACGAGGTCGGCACGGGTGTCGACGAGCAGGGGCGCACCTGCTCCGGAGCGGACGGCGAACACCCCGCCCGGGGCGAGCGCGGCCGCCGCGTTTTTTCCCCGGGCGAGGGTCACGGCGGTCGCCCCGAGCCCCACGATCTTCTGGCTGATCTGCCCGACCTCGGTGATGTCGTCGTTGGCGAAGAAACCGAAACCCTCGTCGGTGAGCACCAGCGGCGCGCCCTCGACCGGCGGGTTGGTGACGGCCGAGGCGGCTCCCGGTTCGGTCTCGACCGGCACCCCGCCGATCGTGAGCAAGACGCTCGAGACGGTAGACAGCGTCGAGGCGAGCTGCTGCCGCATGCGCTCGCGCTCGCTGTTCGACGTCGAGCGTGCCTCCTCGCTCAGGTCGACGGTCGCGACGCTCGAGGTGATGCTGACGAGCCCCTCGCCGAGGGCGGTTCCCGGGGGGAATGCCGAGACGAGAACGCCGTTGGCGAGCCAGTTCGTCTGCCCGCGCATGAGCGACGCCGCGACGCGGATCGGGGTGCCCGACCGATTGGGGAACCAGCGCACGTCAGGCACGAGGTACTGGTAGGTCGGGTCGAAGTAGTACAAGGCGTACTCGCCGAACACGTTGTCGAAGCTCTCCTCGGAGAGCACGACGCCGTCGGGCGCGCTGCTGATGCGCCACTCGTCGCCCTCCCTGACGAAGGAGATGTCGAGGCTGCCGCTTGCCGCCTCGGTCTCGGTGTAGATCCCCTCGGCGTTGACCGAGGCGGAAGAGCTGTATGAGTACACGAGCGCGGTGTCGGTCTCGCGTCGCACGACGCCCGCGTCGGTGCGGATCGTCGTTATGGCGTCTGGCTCCCAGTCGGCCTCGAAGTCGGCGCCGAGGAATTCCCGCGCGACCTGGTAGTCGCTCTGCGGGTCGGTCGCCGCGATTATGAAGTCCTGCAGGATCTCCTCCTGCGTGGAGCCGACCCGGGGGCCCTGCGGGGCGAACCCGAAATCGATCTCGACGTCGTCGGTGATGCTCGGCCCCGACTCGACGGCGCCGCTCGTCGGGATGCCCCCGCACCCGGCGAGAGCGAGGGCGCAGGCAAGGGCCGCAGCGGCCATGACCCGACGCCGGGCAGGCGGACGCGCCCGGCCGGACGACGCGTGTGGGCGAGACAGCTCAAGCAAGGGTCTCCTCCCGGAGGGACGGCTCGGGCGGCAGCTCGAGCGGGGAACCCGACAGCGCGGTGCCGCGCAGGCGGGGCAGGGTGAGGCGAAAACAGGAGCCTTCGCCTGGCGCGGACCAGACCTCGAGCCAGCCGCCGTGCAGGGCCGCGTCCTCGAGCGAGATGGCGAGCCCGAGACCCGTGCCGCCGGTCGAGCGCTGCCTGGACGGGTCCGCGCGCCAGAAACGGTCGAACACCCTGTCCATGGCGGCCGCCGTCATGCCCACCCCGTAGTCGCGAACCGCGATCGCCACCGCCGTCTCGTCGCTGTCGACGTAGACGACGATCGGCTTGCCCTCCCCGTGGTCGATCGCGTTGGCGAGCAGGTTCTGAAGAATACGACGGATGCGCCGGGCGTCGACCTCGGCGGCGAAGTACCCGCCCGGTGCCTCGAGCCGTATGTGTGTGCCCTTCGACTCGGAGAGCGTCGCGACGGCGTCGATCGCCTCCTCGACGAGTCGCACCAGGTTGGTTGGCTCCATCTCCAGGTCGACGGCGCCCGCGTCGTACCGGCTCATTTCGAGCAGGTCGGCGAGGAGCAGCTCGAAGCGCTGCACCTGGGTGTGCAGCAGCTCGGTGGTGCGCGCGGTCGCGGGAGGAAAGGTGTCGCGCTGGTCGTAGAGCACGTCACCGGCGAGACGGATGGTGGTCAGCGGCGTGCGCAGCTCGTGCGAGACGTCGGAGACGAAGCGTTGCTGCACCTGGGAGAGCGACGCGAGTCTGGTGATCTGCCGCTGCAGGCTGTCGGCCATGCCGTTGAAGGAGCGGGCCAGGGTGGCGATCACATCGTCACCCTTCTCGGGGATGCGCACCTCCAGCTGGCCGGCCGCGAGCTTCTGGCTCGTCTCGGCCGCGAGTTTGACGGGGCCCACGATGAGCCTCACGACGAAATAGGTGACAGCCCCGATGAGCAGCACGAGGGAGAGGCAGCCGAGCCAGAGCGTGCTCTGCACAAACGAGAGGGTGTCCTCGGTGTCGGACAGGTTATAGACGAGGTAGAGCTCGTATTGGCCGGAAGTCGGCACCTCGAGCAGCGAACCGACGACGATGGCGGGGTCCACTCCACCGTCCTCGCGGGGAAGCGACACCGACTGCCAGTACAACCGCGGTTCGTCGTCGGCGTTCACGACGTCGTCGCGGAGCTCCTGCGAGATGACGGCGTCGGTGTCGAGACCGGGGGTCGTGACATCCACCGGCACTCGCGCACCCGTCTGGTCGGCGCTGCGCAGAATGGCGAACCGGGTGCCGGCCGGAGTGGCGGAGGACTGCACCGCTGCGCGCGAAGCGTTGCCCATGGCGAGATCGAGATCGAGGCCGGTGCTCTGCTGGGCCGCGTCGAAGCGCGTCTGCGCCGCAACGGTCGACCGTTCCGAGGCGGAGAGTGCCTGCGCGAGCCGGGAGTCGAAGAGGTTGTTGCCGATGCTGAGTGACATGTAGATGCCGATGCCGCCGACGGCGAGCGCCGAGAGGATGACGGCGATGGCGACCGTGCGCAGCTGCAGCGACGATAGCCAGAGCTGAACGGCTCTCCGTCGCCAGGCGCGCCAGGAGAACTCGCGCATGGTTAGCCCGAGCTGCCCGCGCGGTACCCGACCCCGCGAACGGTCATCACGATCTTCGGGTTGTCGGGGTCGAGTTCGACCTTGGCGCGCAGTCGCTGCACGTGCACGTTGACGAGCCGGGTGTCCGCCTTGTAGTGGTAGCCCCAGACCTGTTCGAGCAGCATCTCCCTCGTGAAGACCTGCTGCGGCTTGAGGGCCAGCGCGAGCAGAAGCTCGAACTCGAGCGGGGTGAGGTTGATCTTGTCGGTGCCGCGCAGCACCTCGTGGCCGGCAATGTCGAGCGTCAGGTCACCGGCCGTGAGTGTGCCGGTGGAGGTCTCGGGGCTCGGCCGCAGTCGGGTGCGGATGCGGGCGACGAGTTCTTTCGGGTTGAACGGCTTCACCACATAGTCGTCTGCGCCGCTCTCGAGCCCCTTGACGACGTCGGACGTGTCGCTCTTCGCCGTGAGCATGATGATCGGCACGCCGGACTCCTCGCGGATGCGCGAGCAGACCTCGATGCCGTCGATGCCGGGCAGCATGAGGTCGAGCAGAACGAGGTCTGGCGAGGACTCGCGGAAGGCGTCGACGGCGCCGGAGCCGTCGGCGCAGAAGGACACATCGAACCCCTCGGCTCGCAAAACGATGCCGATCATCTCGGCAAGAGCTGTGTCATCGTCGACAACTAGTATTTTGGCGGTCATAGCCTTCACCGTGAGTAGCCCCGTTCGGGGAGAAATGCCGGAGCTTTGGCACAACAGTATCCGAGTGTGGAAGCATAAATACTGCGCTTGCGCCCCGATGTCGCATGGAAGAGGCCCGCTTTGACCGAGAACAGCCCCTGGCAGCCACCGGCCGGGCCCCCGCCTCCTCCCCCCGGGGGCCCCGGGAGCAGGCCCACACCGGCGCCGGGCGCTAATCAGCCCCTGTACGGTGAGCGCCTACCCGCCGGCCATGCTTCCGCCGGCCAGACCCCCGGGTGGCAGCCGCCGCCCAAACCTGGCCTCATCCCGCTGCGCCCGCTCGGATTCGGCACCCTCCTCGGCGCGTCCTTCCAGGTGCTGCGCCGCAACCCGCGGCCGACGTTCGGAATCGCCCTGCTGCTCAACGGCATCGTCACGCTCCTGCTCGTCGGGGTCATCGGAGGCGTTGCCGCCTTCGCCTTCGGCCGGGTCGGCAGCGCGACCCAGGAATCGGCCGACGAGGTCACCGCGGGCGCGGTCGGCGCCGTCGTTCTGGCGTCCCTCATCCCGCTCGCGCTCAGCGTGCTCGTCGGCGCCGTGCTCCAGGGAATCATCTCCCTCGAGGTCTCGCGCGCCACGATCGGTGAGAAGCTGACGACCAGGGGCCTGTGGCGGCTCGCTCGCGGCCGGATCGGCGCCCTCATCGGCTGGTCGGCCATCGTCACGGGCGCCGTGATCGTCGCCATCGTCGTGCTCGCCCTCCTCATCACCCTCATCGTCTCCTTCGGTGGAACGGCCGGGGTGGTCATCGGCGTGATCCTCGGTGTGCTCGCCGCGCTCGGCGCGGTCGTGCTCTGGTTCTGGCTCGCGACCAGGCTGTCGCTCATTCCGAGCGTGCTCATGCTCGAGCGCCTCACCCTGCGGGCGGCGATAGCCCGCTCGTGGTCGCTCACCACCGGATACTTCTGGAAGACCCTCGGCACGCAGCTGCTCGTCAACGTGATCGTGCAGACGGCGGCGCAGGTCGTCTCCTTTCCGGTGTCGATGGTGCTCGGCATCGGCACGGCACTTCTGAGCCCCAATGGCGAGCTGGGCGAAGACGTGTGGCTGCTCGTGGTCTCCTACCTCATCACGACGATCATCGCCCTGGTCTTCGGCGCCATCGCGACGGTCACCGTGTCGGCGGTGACCGCGCTCATCTACATCGACATCCGCATGCGCAAGGAGGGGCTCGACCTCGAACTGATGCGCTTTGTCGAGGCGCGGCAGACCGGCGAGGCGGGAGCCGGGAACCCCTACCTGCCCGCGGGCGCCGCCGTGGCATCCGCCCCCCGCACGCCGTCGGGCGACCAGCCGGCCGGCGCGCCGAACGACTCGCCGTGGGCCTGATCGGGGTCGCGGGTGCGCTGGCCAGCGTCGTTCCCGTCGACCCTGACGCGCAGGAGGCCAGGCGGTGGTTGCTCGACGAGCTGAGCGAGCCGGACTACCGGGCGGCCGAACCGACCTGGTTCGATCTGCTCGCCGCAGCCGTGCGTGACTGGTTCGAGTCGCTGAGCTTCTCCGGCATCGAGGGGCCGCCGGGTGTCGGCGCTCTCGTCGTTCTGCTCGTCGTGGTCGTGCTGCTCGTCGTCGCGTTCCTCGTGTTCGGGCTGCCGAGACTGAACCGGCGGAGCGCCGTCACCGGGAGCCTGTTCGGCGAGGACGACGACCGCGCCTCGCAGGCGATGCGCGTCTCGGCCGAGAACGCAGCGGCGCAGGGCGATTTCTCGCTCGCCGTCGCCGAGATGTTCCGCTCGATCGCGCGCGGACTCGCCGAGAGGACCGTAGTCTCCACCTCGCCCGGCACAACCGCGCACGACTTCGCCGCGCGCGCCGCCACGGTCTTTCCCGAAGCCGCCGAGGCGCTCGCGAGTGCCGCCCACGACTTCGACGATGTTCGCTATCTCGACCGGCCGGGCACCGCCCTGCAGTTCGCCGGCATCGCCGCGCTCGAACGGGAACTGCGTGCCGCCCGCCCCGTGCTGGAGCCGATCGGCGCATGAGCCGGGTGCCATCCGACTCGCAGCGCGTGCTGTCACCCACGCTGTCGCACGTCGCCCGCCGCTCGGTCTTCTGGGTCGGTTCGCTCGTCTTCTTGATTATCGTCGCGGTCATGGGGCTGCTCTTCACCGGCACGGACGCTGCGAGCGACCCCCTGTCGGCGACCAACCCCGGCCCCGCCGGCGCCAAGGCCCTCGCCGAGGTGCTCGACGACCGCGGGGTCACCGTGACGGTCGCCGACTCGCTCGCGGATGCCACGGCCGCCGCCCGCGACCCGCAATCCACGACCCTCCTCTTCTTCGACCCCGAGGCCATCCTCGACTCCGAACAGCGGGCGGACGCGTTCAGGCTCGCGCGCCACGTCGTGATCGTCGACCCGAGCTTCGACGAGCTCACCGACCTGGCCCCCGACGTGGCGCAGGCCGGTGACGTGGATGGCGCGCTCGAGGCCGAGTGCGCGCTGGCCGCCGCGACGAAGGCGGGAACGATCAGCGGCGACGGCGAGGGATACCGCTACACCGGCGGCGGTGACGCCGCCCTGTGCTTCGGCAGTGGCGACGCGGTCTTCTCGGTCATCCAGGTCGAGACCGCCACCGGCACTGCGACCGGCACTGCAACCGTCGTCGGCGCCCGCGACGCGCTGAGCAACGAGTTCATCACCGACCGCGGCAACGCGGCACTCGCCGTGAACCTGCTCGGCCGGAGCGAGAACCTCGTCTGGTACATCCCCACCGTCGCCGACCTCGCAACGGGCGAGGCCCCAACCCTCGCGACGCTGAGCCCCGACTGGGTCGTTCCCCTCGCCGCGCTCGTCATCCTCACCGCGCTCGCGGCTGCCGTGTGGCGCGGCCGCCGTTTCGGTCCGCTCATCGTCGAGAACCTGCCGGTTACGGTGCGCGCCAACGAGACGATGCGCGGCAGGGCGCGATTGTACGAGAAGTCCAGGGCCCGGCTGCGGGCCCTCGACGCGCTGCGCATCGGCGCGGTCGAACGCGTCGCCGTGCGCTGCGGGCTGCCCCGTGTCGCCACCGTCGACGAGGTCATTGCGGCAGTCGCGTCGCTCACCGGTGTCGGGCAGAACGAGGTGCGCCGCGTGCTCCTCGACGCGGTCCCCGCGAACGACCGCGATCTGGTTCGGCTGTCCGACGACCTGCTCAGACTCGAACGTGCCGTCGCGGCATCCGTCATCCCGCACTAACCCGCCGAAGAACGCACCTTCGTCTACGAAAGAGAGCACATGGAATACACCGAGCGCACGACCGAGACCGAGCTGCGCGGCGCCTTCGTGCGCGTGCGCGAGGAAGTGGGAAAGGCCGTCGTCGGGCAGGACGCCGCCGTGACCGGTCTCATGATCGCGTTGCTGGCCGGCGGGCACGTGCTGCTCGAGGGAGTGCCCGGTGTCGCCAAGACGCTGCTCGTGCGCACCATAAGCCACACGCTCAGGCTCGATACGAAGCGGGTGCAGTTCACCCCCGACCTGATGCCGGGTGACGTGACCGGCTCGCTCATCTACGACGCCAAGGTCGGCGACTTCGAGTTTCGCGAGGGACCGGTGTTCACCAACATCATGCTCGCCGACGAGATCAACCGCACTCCCCCGAAGACGCAGTCGGCCCTCCTCGAGGCGATGGAGGAGCGCCAGGTCTCGGTCGACGGCGAGAGCCGCACGCTGCCGGTGCCGTTCATGGTCGCGGCCACGATGAACCCGGTCGAATACGAGGGCACGTACACGCTGCCCGAGGCCCAGCTCGACCGCTTCCTGCTCAAGCTCGTGCTCGACCTGCCGGAGCGCGACGTCGAGGTCGAGGTCATGCGCAGGCACGCCGCTGGCTTCACTGCGCGCAACCTGGCAGCGGCCGGGGTCACCGCCGTGCTCGACGCCGACCAGCTCGCGCGCGCGCAGGCGTCGGTCGCCGCGGTCGGGGCGAGCGCCGACGTGATCGGCTACGCGGTCGATCTCGCCCGCGCCACGCGGCAGAGTCCGTCGGTGAAGCTCGGTGTGAGTCCGCGCGGCACGACGGCGCTCATCTCCGCGGCGAAGGCGTGGGCCTGGCTCGGCGGCTTCGACGCCATCACTCCCGACCACATCCAGGCCATGGTGCTGCCCGTCATGCGACACCGCCTGCAGTTGCGGCCCGAGGCCGAACTCGAGGGCGTCTCCCCCGACGTGATACTGCGGTCGATCATGCAGCAGGTGCAGGTGCCGATCTAACGTGGCGATCTCAGGCAGGTTCGTGCTCCTCCTCGCGCTCGGCGTCGTGCCGATCGTCGTCGTCGGTGAGCCCGTCGTGCTCGCGCTCTGGCTCACCTTCGCGGGGCTGCTCGGCGCGCTCGACCTCGTGCTCGCCGCGTCGCCACGCCGCCTGACGCTGTCGCGGCAACTACCGGGGCCCGTGCGGCTCGCCGAGACCGTCGATGCAACGCTCTACCTGACGAACCCAGGTCGGCGAATGCGGGCGAGGGTGCGTGACGGCTGGCCGCCGTCGGCGGGAGCGAGCCCGGGAAGGCAGAGGGTCACCATCCCGTCCGGGGAACGGCGCGCAGTCGTCACGACGCTCACGCCGTTCCGACGCGGCGAACGTCGCGCCGCCCACGTGACGGTGCGCTCTTTCGGCCCGCTCGGCCTGTTGGCCCGGCAGGCCTCGATTCTCGTGCCCGGCGCCATCACCGTGCTCCCCCCGTTCAACTCGCGCAAGCACCTGCCTTCGCGGCTGGCCCGGCTGCGGGAACTGGACGGCGCGACAAGCGTGATGGTGCGCGGCCAGGGCACCGTGTTCGACCGCCTGCGCTACTACGTGCGCGGCGACGACGTGCGGTCGATCGACTGGCGGGCAACGGCCCGCCGCGGCGGGCCCTCTACCGC
>JAODAY010000167.1 GCA_025463665.1 Microbacteriaceae bacterium | reverse complement strand
TCGGTGCAGGTGATGATGTAGCTCACGAGCACGAGCGGGTAGTGGGTCGGGTCGGTGGTCTCGCGGTCGAGCTTGATCGCGAGGTCGGTGTCACCGGCCGTGTCACACGCGGGCGACTCGGCGACGCCAGCTGCAGCGCCCTCGGGGGAGTACGCGACGAACTCGTCGCCGACCTTGATCTTCGCGACGCCGAGGTCTGCGGCCTTCGACGCGTCGGCGTAACCGATGGTGTTGTTGCCGTTGGTCACGGCGTCGACGACACCCGAGGTGCCCTGTGCGGCCTCGCCGGTCTTGTAGGGGAAGGTGTCTGCGGCTTCGGCGTCCCATACGTCGGGAGCGACCTTGCCGAGGTAGTCGGCGAAGTTCTTGGTCGTACCCGAGTCGTCCGCGCGGTGCACGGCGGTGATCGGGGCGGAGGGGAGCGTGGCGCCCTCGTTGAGAGCGGCGATGGCCGCGTCATCCCATCTGGTGATCTCGCCCTTGAAGATGTTCGCGATCGTCGCGGCGTCGAGGTTGAGCTCGTCGACTCCCTCGACGTTGAAGATCACGGCGATGGGGGAGATGTAGGCGGGAACCTCGACGTAGCCGGTGTCGGGGACGCACGAGGCGAATTCGCCGGCGATCTCGTCGTCGCTCAGCGAGGAGTCGGTGCCGGCGAATGCGACGCCGCCGGAGAGGAACGCCTCACGGCCCGCGCCGGATCCGGAGGGCTCGTAGTTCACGGTGACGTCGGGGTTCTCGGTCTGGAATGCGGCGACCCAGGTCTCCTGCGCGCTGCCTTGCGACGATGCTCCCGCACCGTCGAGCGTGCCGGAGAACTGGGCGCCGGTGCCGGGGGCTGCCGAAGAGCCCTCATTCGTGGCGCAGCCAGAGAACATCATGGTGCCCGCGATGGCGATGGCAGCGACGCTGCCGAAACGCTTGAAGTTGTGTGTTGCCGTCTTCACGAAATTTCCCCTCGGGAATGTAACGAAATACAGGAGTGGGTCGGTGCCGACCCGAGAGACCACGTTACGAGTGCCGGGTAACAAGACTCGCCCCACGAGGTGAACGGAAGGTTAACGCCGGTCGAACCCTCAGCCGACGGCCGGGCCGTGCGTCTCGACCGCGACGATCTTCTGTGTCGGGTCCTCCAGTGACAGGTGAAGAACGGCGTACTCGCCGGTGGAGAGCGACGCGGCGCGGCGCAGCGCGGAGTCGGCGTGGGAGCCTGTGACGCGGGCGACCTCGAGGATGATCTCGGGGATCACCGGCCCGTGGCTGCACAGCACCGCGGTGCGGCGGCGCGCGAGCCGCTTCGCGACGACCTTGTCGACGTGGCTCTCGTCGTCCTCCCACGCGTCCTGGCTGATCGAGGCGGTCGGATTGACGGGCAGCGCGACGCGTTCGGCGAGCGGGGCGATCGTGGCCAGGCAGCGTGCCGCGGTGCTACTGATGAGCTTGCGGGGCGCGAACGCCGCGATGGCGGGGGCGATGCTGAGTGACTGGTCGACGCCGCGCTGCATGAGCGGGCGCGTCGAGTCGGGGCCGTCCCAGACTCCGGGCGGAACCGCGGTGCCGTGCCGCAGCACGATAATGGCGAAGGTGCGGGCGCGGCCCGCGGCGAGCCGCTCCACAAACCTGTCGATCACGTCGAGGTCGTGGGAGTAGCTGAGGATCTTGCGCGCGCGGCTCACCGTGGCCCATTCGACGCGGGAGATCTCGTTGTTGGGGGTGAACGTCGACGCCTTCACCGCCTCGGCGGTGACCTCGCTGGCCCAGTAGTAGACGACCTTCTCGCGGCCGTTCGGCAGCGTGTACTCCACCGTGCCGAGCGGGGCACCGAGGGAGATGCTGAGGCCGGTCTCCTCCTTGATCTCGCGCACCGCCGTCTGCGGCAGGGTCTCTCCCGGATCGAGCTTGCCCTTGGGCAGCGACACGTCTGCGCGATCGCCTCGGTGCACGAGCATTATCTGGGCCTTGCCGTCGACGAGTCGCCAGCACACGGCACCGGCGGCGAGCACCGGAACGCTGAAGTCCGTCACCGGGCGAGCACGGTTCTTTTGGTGGGGGCGTAACGCGTCATACGAACATTCTGCCTCGCCACTAGCCCCGCTGCGGAATCGTTGGCGCGTCGCGGCCGCTCTTGCTATGCGCGCGCGACGGTGACCAGCGTGCGCGTCAGGTTGTCCCAGAGCCTCGCACCCGTCATCAGACCGGCGGATGCCACGGGCAGCACGCCGAGCGCGGCAGCGAGCTGCTCCGCCGTGAGCCGCCTCGCGAGGGTGACGTGCGGCGTCCACCGGTCGGGCAGCGTGAGCTCGAGAGCGCCGGGCTGCGCCTCGTGCACGGCGGCGTGCAGCCCGAGCAGCGCACGCGAGACCACGACGGAGCGAGCGAGCACGAAGCTGCCGCGCCCGGCGGGAAAGCTGACGAATCCCGCGAACCGCAGCGTGAGCGGCAGCGAGCCGAAGGCCGCGGCCAGCGCGTCGCTCGGCTCGAGGTCGGTGCCGACGGCGACGCTGATGTGCGGCCGGTTGCTCTCCGACGTGTGACTCGCGAGGCTCGGCAGGCCGGCCGCGGCCAGCGCCGTCCAATCGGCCCGGATCGCGGCATCCGTCGCCTCATCGAAAGTCAGCTCGAGGCTGCGCACGGGTGTCGTTCCCGCGGTCAGCGGGTGACGGAGCGCCTGCGCCCCGAGATGCGCTTCATGATCACGTTCTGCATGTCCTGAAGCGGTTCGCCCGACTCCGAACGGGAGTGACGAACCCACTCGCCCTCCTGGTCGAGCCACCACGACGAGGTCTCGTCGTCGAGGGCGAGGTTGAACAGCTCGTCGATCTGCCGCAACTGGTCGGGCGCGACGAGGCGCACGAGAGCCTCGACGCGGCGGTCGAGGTTGCGGTGCATCATGTCCGCGCTGCCGATGTAGACCACGGGGTCGCCGTTGTTGACGAACGAGAAGATGCGCGCGTGCTCCAGGTAGCGGCCGAGGATGGACCGAACGCGGATGGTCTCGCTGAGCCCGGGCTGGCCGGGCTTGACCGCGCAGATTCCGCGCACCCAGATGTCGATCGGCACGCCCGCCGCGCTCGCCCGGTACAGGGCGTCGATGATGGCCTCGTCCACGATCGAGTTGACCTTGATCTGGATGCCGCTCGGCTTGCCTGCCTCGGCGTTCCTGCGTTCCTGATCGATGTGCTTGAGCAGCCCCTTGCGGAGGTGAAGTGGTGCGACGAGGAGCCGCTTGAACTTCTTCTCGATCGCGTATCCCGAGAGCTCGTTGAACAGGCGGGTGAGGTCCTTGCCGACCTGGGCATCCGCGGTGAACAGGCCGAGGTCTTCGTAGATCCGGCTTGTCTTCGGGTTGTAGTTACCGGTGCCGATGTGGCTGTAATGCTGCAGCGTGCCCTTTTCCTCGCGGATGACGAGAGGGAGATTGCAGTGGGTCTTGAGGCCGACGAGGCCTTAGACGACGTGCACGCCTGCCTTCTCCAGCTTGCGGGCCCAGGTGATGTTCTCCTGCTCGTCGA
>JAODAY010000151.1 GCA_025463665.1 Microbacteriaceae bacterium | reverse complement strand
AGCCCACGCCCGGGCAGCTGACTAAAACGCAGAGGTCCAGGCGGGGCGGCACGTTGTGACTGACGAGGGCTCCGTGGGCGTAGCCGGGATGCGCGAGAATCTTCTTCGCGTTCACGCTGGCAAATGTCAATCCGGGCGCGGTCTGAGGCACGCCCCAGCGTAACAGGCCGGTATCAGGTCAGTAACGGTAACCCCGTGAGTGGGGGTTGCGGGAGCGGGGCTGTTTTAATTGGCGGGTGCCGATTCTCAGAGATGTCCATGCCGCCCGAAAGGTGCTCACCGGCATCCTGCGATCGCGCAAATCCCGTGCCGAACTCGCCCGCCGGCTGCCCGACGAGCCGCCGATCGAGCCGGGAAGCATCGAGATCGCCGTCTACTTCGCCGACACTCGAGTGAACATGTACCAGATCCGGCAGTGGTACGCCCCCCTCGCCGAGCTCGCGAAGCGCTGGCCGGTGGCCATCATCTCCCGCTCGCCGGGTGTGATGCTGAATCTGCTCGACGAGTCGCCGGTGCCGGCCGTGTACCTCCGCCCCGTCGTCGATCTCGAGCGGTTCGTGCAGAAGCAGAACCTCAAGATCGTGTTCTATGTGAACCAGAACACCAAGAACTTCCAGATGTTCCGCTACGGCACCATGTGGCATGTTTTCATCAATCACGGTGAGAGCGACAAGATGTACATGACCACGAACCAGTTCAAGGCCTACGACTACAGCCTCGTGGCGGGTGAGGCCGCCCGCCAGCGACTGCGCCGAAAACTGTGGAACTTCGACGTCGACCGTCGCGCGATCACCATCGGTCGACCGCAGGCAGACCACTTTGTCGCAGAACTGCCCTACCCCGCCGACGATCGGACCGTCGTGCTCTACGCGCCCACCTGGGAGGGCGACCGCGCGGCCGCAGCATACGGTTCCATCGCCACCCACGGCGTTGCCCTCGTCGACGCCCTGATCGCGACCGGGCGGCACCGAGTGCTGTACCGCCCGCACCCGCGAAGCGGCGTCATCGACAGGGAGTACAAACGTGCGAACGAGTCGATCATCGCGGCCATCGCCGCGGCCAATGCGGCCGACGCCACCGCGCACCACATCTTCGACGAGGGCAACGAACTCGGCTGGCAGATCGCCGGAGCCGACGTTGCGATCACCGACGTGTCGGCCATGGTCTACGACCGGCTGGCCACGGGCAAGCCGCTCATCGTCGCACGGCCGACCTCCCCCCTCGCCGACCTCGACGAGAGCGGCTACCTCGGCGACTGCGAGTGGCTGACGGCCGATGCCGCGGGCAACATCGTCGAACAGGCGGAGCGGGTGCTGCACAGCGTCTAGGCCAAGCAGAAGCTGAACTTCTGGGTCGAGCGCCACTTCGGCGACACCACCCAGGGTGCAGCCACCGCACGATTCCACGCCGCGGTGGAACAACTGGTGCGGGAGTGGGAGCACCACTCCGCCCTGCACGCGGCCGACGTGGCGGTGTCGTCGACCGACGCATTCGACGATGACGACGACGAAGACACCGTCGACGCCGACTGATCTCACAAGACGACGCGCCACAGGTACTCCTCGCCGTTGGGGCGGAACCACCGCACGATGACGATGTCGAACAGCGCAGCATGCCCGGGGCGGTGGCCCGAACCGGCGAAGTTCAGGGCCTTGCCCGGCGGGAGCCGCCTGGTGTTCATGGGCAGGGTCGCCCCGGAGCGCAGAACCATGATGTGAACCGCGTCAAGCGGTTCGGTGCTGCGGTTGACGAGCCGGTAGCGATGTGGCGCGCGGGAGCGGTCGACGACGAACGGCACTCGATAAGCGATCTGTGTCATGCCGCGAAGCTACGGTCAGCCAGTGACGAATTCGGCCTCGTTGTGCAAGTGCCCCGGCGGCATTCGTGTGTGGGGGAGAGGCGGCGTAACGTCGAGGCATGCCGAGACTGCGCAGAAGCAACCTCTCCCGACCCGGCTTCGCTCGCGTGCGGAGTGGCCGCGGGTTCTCCATTCGCGATGCGCGCGGTCGCACCATCAGCGACGCCGCCATTCGGGAACGCGTCGACACGCTTGCGATCCCGCCGGCGTGGACCGACGTATGGATCGCCCCGCACCCCAACAGCCACATCCAGGCCACGGGCGTCGACGATGCCGGGCGCCGCCAGTACATCTACCACCCGTACTGGCGCGAAAAGAAGGACAAGGTCAAGTTCGAGCGAGCCCTCGCGCTCGCCGAGTCGCTGCCGACAGCCCGACGCCGCGTCACGATGGATCTGCGCAGCGAGGGGTTCACCAAGACGCGCGCCCTCGCGGCGGCGTTCCGCATGCTCGACACCGGTTCGCTGCGCATCGGTTCCGAGCGCTACGCCCAGACCAACGGCAGTCACGGCCTGTCGACGCTGCTGTGTTCGCACGCGAAGGTGAGCGGGTCGACGGTGTCGCTGAGCTTTCCGGCCAAGAGCGGGCAGGAGTGGAGTTCGGAGATCACCGACGTCGACCTCGCGTCGGTGCTGAGGTCGCTCAAGCGCCGCGGACCAAACGCCAGACTGCTCGCCTACAAGGAGGGTGAGGAGTGGCACACCCTCAGCGCCGAAGACGTGAACGCCTACGTGCGCGAGCGCACGGGCGGCGAGTTTTCGGCGAAGGACTTCCGCACCCTGCGCGGAACTATCGCCGCGGCATCCAGCCTCGCCTCGAGGGGACCGCAGCGCTCGAGGACCGGTCGCACCAGGGCGGTCGCGCAGGCGATGCGCGACGCGGCGAGCGTGCTCGGCAACACTCCGTCGATCGCCAAGAAGAGCTACGTCGATCCGCGCGTGGTCGACAAGTACCGGCGCGGCAAGACCATCGACCCGAAACGACTCAACGCCGCAGAGACTGAGCTTCTCGCGCTCCTGTCGAGCGGCTAGTCACCGGCCAGGTCGTCGACGGATGCCGCGGCGGGTGCCTCAGCCGGCGTCTCGGTGCTCTGCCCGGCGGCGCGGCCGCGGCCGAGCGCGCGCTGGATGCGCGCGACACCGCTCGTGCGCTCGCCCTTCGGCGCGCGCGGCAGAGTGATCGTCTTGGGTGCCTTGACGCGCAACTCCAGCGAGGCGGGGAACTCCTGCGGCGGCATGCGGAACGCCTCTCGCGAGCTGCGGATGACCTGGCGTCCCAGCAGGTTGTTGCCGGTGCCGCCGACAACGGCCCCGATGCCGAAGGGGATTGCACGGCCGATGACGTTGGTGCCCTGTGTCACGGCGAAGCGCTTGACGAAGGTCTTCTTGAGGCGATCCGCCACCTGGCCCATCGCGGCCTTCGGGAGGTTCTTCGTCACCAGCTCGCCCCAGAACCGGCTCTTCTCCGGGCCCGTTCCCGCCGCCTGGCTGGCGAGCTGTTTGACAAGGTCGCTGCCAGCCGTGCCCAGAATCAGCGTCATCACCAGGGTGCGCGCGCGATCCGGGTCGTCGACGACGATTCCGTGCACCTCGGTGACCGACTGGGCGAACAGCGCGCTCGCCTCGAGGAAGCCGCCGGTCTCGACCGTGGAGAGGGCGAGCGCCGCACCCATGCCGATGCCGGGCACGACGGCGCTCGCACCGACGACGACGCCGCCCGTGGTGACGGCGGCGAGGTAGCGGCGCTCGAGGATGCGGATTATCTCCTCGGGCGTCGCGTCGGGGTGCTTGCTGCGGATCGAGTGCAGGTGCGCCAGAACGGCGGGACGCTGCACGGTGAGCAGACGGTCGATTCCGGTGACGACGAACCGGTTGGCGCTTACCTCGGTGGGCTTGGTCATGAGTTGACTCCGTAATCGGCGTTGTAGCGTTCGAGTACTTGGGCAATGGGCGCGTCGAGCACGAGTGTTCCCTTGTCCAGATAGAGGCCGCGGGTGCAGAAGCGCCGCAGGTCTTTCTCGTTGTGTGAAACGAAGAAGAGTGTGCGGCCGCCCGCGAGAAGTTCCTCGATGCGGCGATAGCACTTCTCGCGAAAGCTCTTGTCGCCCACAGCGAGCACCTCGTCGACGAGAATGATGGGCTCGTCGAGGCGGGAGACGACCGAGAACGCGATGCGCACCTTCATGCCGCTCGACAGGTGCTTGTAGGGGGTGTCGAGAAACTCGCCGATTTCTGCGAAGGCGATGATGTCGTCGAACTGAGCGGCGATCTCCGACTTCTTCATGCCGTGCAGGCCGGCGGTCAGATAAACGTTCTCGCGCACGGTGAGGTCATTGACGAAGCCGCCGGTAATCTCGATGAGCGGCGCGACACCGCCGTGCACATCCACGGTACCTTCGTCGGGCAGCACGACCTCGGCCACGAGCTTGAGAAGGGTCGACTTGCCCTGTCCATTGCGCCCGACGACACCAATGGCCTCGCCCGGCTGCACCGAGAAGGAGATGTGTCGCAAGGCCCAGAACTCGCCCGGACGCGTCCTGCGCGCACGGCTGCTGAAGAGGTCCTTGAAGTTGCGGCGCGCGCGCCGGTTTCTGCGGTAGCGGATCCCCGCATCGGTCACCGAGATCACCGCGCTCTTCTTCGCGGCTGCCGGAACCTCGACGATCTCATGCTGGGTCACGAATCAAATCTCTTTCAGCACCGAGCGGACGGTGCGCTTGAAGACGAGGATGCCGATGCACAGGATGACGATACTCATGCCGGCTGAGAGTGCAACCGCGAACCAGTTGAGCTGCTCGGGAAAGAACCCCGAACGGTAGATGGAGAAGATTCCGCTCAGCGGGTTGAACGCCGCCCAGAACTGCAACGACTCGTTCGGCAGGTCGGACAGGCCGTAGATGACCGGCGAGGCGTAGAAGAGAAAACGCAGGGCGAGCTTGACGGCTCGCTCCATGTCGCGGAAGAAGACGACAAGCGGCGCGACGATCAGGCCGATGCCGACGGTGAGCACCGCCTGAATGATTATGCCGAGACCGAAGAATGCCAGGTTGCCGTTGACCGAAGCGCCCGAGACGATCGCGAAAAAGGCGAGGACTGGCAGGCTCGCGACGAACTCGATGCCCTTCGACAGGGCGAGGCTCGCCACCCAGATCGTGCGCGGTATCTTCGTCGACCGAACGAGCTTCGCCTCTTTCAGGAAGGCGCGCGTCGCGTCAGACACCGAGCCGTTGAACCACGTCCACGACAGCAGGGCCGCGAGGAGGAACACCATGTACGGTTCCTCGCCCACCGGACGCTGGAACACCTGGGTGAACACGAACCAGTAGATGCCCGCCATGACGAGCGGGTCGAGGATCGACCAGAAGTACCCGAGCGCAGAGGTGGAGTAGCGAACCCTCAGGTCCCGCTTCGCGAGGAGCCACAGGGACTGCCAGTATCGCGCCAGCGGTGATCGAACGGCTCGCTCAGGTAGTGCAACGGTCACGTGAATCCTTTGGGATGCGGACTCCCGTAACGCCCTCGGCAACGTTAGACGAAGAGGTTTGCCCGCTCCAGGTCTTCAGCGAAGTCGATCTCCACGGCGTAGAGGTCGGAGATGTCCACCGGCTCAATGTGCAGTTTGTCCTGCTCGATTGCCAACTCTATGCCACGTTCGAAATAGTCCTGATCGCCCACGCGCTTGAGCTGGCGCAACAGGAGCGCCTTGTCGTCGCGGGAGATGTAGTTGATTCCGACGGCCTCGCCGAGCCCACCCTTGACCGTCTTCGACAGTTCCTTGATGTAGCCCTCGGCGTCGGTCGTGTACTTGACCTCTTCGTCGGAGACCTTCGCGGTGTTGACCGAGACGAACGACTGGTCGCGGGCGACCATCTTCGCGGCACGGTCGAGAGCGGTGGGATCGAAGACGACATCGCCGTTCATCCACAGCACTCCACCGGGTGCTGACGCCTGAAGGGCGCGCATCAGGCTCTTGGAGGTGTAGGTCTGGTCGTACTGCTCGTTGTAGACGAACGATGCTTCTGGGAAGGCCTCGAAGATGTGCTCAAGCTTGTAGCCGACTACCACAGTGACGCTGGCGGACTTGCCGAAAGCGTGGTGGATGTTGTCGATCTGCTGCTTCATGATGGTGCGGCCGTCGGCGAGCTCGGTGAGTTGCTTCGGCAGAGAACGGACGAGACGACTGCCCATGCCGGCGGCCAGAATGACGATCTGCGTGGTCACGTTGTGTCTCCTTGTTAAACATTTGTTGCCTACGGGCATCAATACACTGTGGCAAGTTCGCCTGTTGTTTACCTGTAGGGGAATGCGTGGACACTTCGTTGTGCTTCCCTGAGCTTACGGGTGGGGCCCGAGGAGTGGCCAGAGCACAGCGCGGTATGTTGTCGATTCGTGATGGAATCTCCGAGAGAGACAGCGATTGGTACGGTGGGGTGGTGGATCCTGAACCCGAACTGCCTGACGCGCAGCCGACCCAGTCGACCGGCGCACCTGGCGCTCGCAGACCGGCTGCGGTTCGCAAGCCTGCCACGGCTCGCAAGCCAGCGGCGGCCAAGGTCACCGGCTCGCCCGACGCAACCGAAGCGCACCAGGATCCCACTCCGCTCTTCGTCGCGCCGGTCGTGAAGGCGGTGACGGATGCCTCGCCTGCACCGAAAACGACGAAGCCCCGGTCGACCACACCGCGCTCAACGACACCCAAGAGCACGACCCCCAAGACCGCCACCCCCAAGACCTCCACCCCGCAGGCTGCGGCGCCCAAGACCGCGAATCCCCAGGCTGCGGCGCCCAAGGCCGCTATCCCCAAGGCCGCTACCCCCAAGGCCGCCACGCCCAAGACTCCGGCCGCCCGCACGACCAAACCGCGCATACCGCCGGCTTCCGCCGCCCCGGTGGAGGACGCCATGACCCCTCCCGCGGCACCCGCGCCCACGAAGCGGCCCGCGGCCCGCAAGCCGGCCCAGCGTAAGCCCGTGGCGTCCGTCGCGGCGACGGCCGTACCGATGACAGAAGCGCCGGTGACGGACGTCTCGCCTGCTGAACCCGCCCCGCCCGCTAAGGCCCCCGTCGCGGAGGCGGCTCTTCTCGGGACGGCAGCCCCGGTCCCGGATGCCACTCCAGTGCCCGAAATCGCGCCGGTCGAGGCGCCGGCTGCCGTTGCGGCACCCCGCGCAGAGCTCATCGCGCAGGAGCGGCCACAACCGGGCGAGGTCGTGCTTCGCATCTCCGGACTGGTGAAGCGGTTCGACGACACGACCGCAGTCGCCGGCGTCGACCTCGAGATTGCCGCCGGCACGTTCTTCGGCATCGTCGGTCCGAACGGCGCCGGAAAGACAACAACGCTGTCGATGGTGACCGGCCTGCTCAAGCCGGACTCGGGAACGGTGACCGTGCACGGCGCCGACGTGTGGAGCAATCCCACCGCTGCCAAGCGCAGCATGGGCGTGCTGCCCGACCGCCTGCGCCTGTTCGATCGACTCACCGGCGCCCAACTGCTGTACTACTCCGGCATTCTGCACGGACTCGACAAGAAGGTGGTGCGCAGCCGCAGCGCCGACCTCGCCGCGGCGTTCGGGCTCGAAGACTCGCTCGACCGCCTCGTCACCGACTATTCGGCCGGAATGACGAAAAAGATCGCGCTTGCCGCGGCGATGCTCCATTCGCCGCGACTCCTCGTGCTCGACGAACCCTTCGAGTCGGTTGATCCCGTGTCTGCCGCGAACATCATCGAGATCCTGCAGCGATACGTCACCGCGGGAGGCACGGTCGTGATGTCGAGCCACACCATGAACCTCATCGAGCGCATCTGCGACTCGGTGGCTGTCGTCGTGAACGGCGCCGTTCTCGCCACCGGCACCATGGCCGAGGTTCGCGGCACCATGACCCTCGAGGAACGATTCGTCGAACTCGCCGGTGGACGCAAAGCGGCGGAGGGCATGGAGTGGTTGCACAAATTCTCGGGCTGAAACTCCGTCTGCTCGCCAACTCACTGCGCCGCACGCCGTGGCAGATCCTCACCCTCGTGCTCGGACTGCTCTACGGCCTCGGCACCGCAGTCCTCCTGGTCGGCGGACTCGTGTCGCTGCGTTTCGTGGAGGGGAACGTCGCGTCGAGCGCGGTGGTGGCGCTCGGCGCGGTCGTGCTGATCATCTACACGACGTTGCCGCTCGTTCTCGGCATCGACGACTCGCTCGATCCGCGCAAGTTCTCGCTGTTCGGCATTTCCGACTCGAAACTCGCGGCGGCGCTCGCCGTGGCATCCTTCGTCTCGGTGCCGACAATCGTCATCGCTATCATGGCGATCGCCCAGATCGTCACGTGGAGCAGGGGCTTTGCCCCCGTGTTCCTCGCCCTCGTCGCGGCCGTACTGATCATCTGCACGTGCGTCATGTCCGCCCGCATCTCCACTTCGATCGCCGCCTTTCTGCTCTCGACCAGACGTGCCCGCGACGTCACCGGCATCGTCGGCATCATCGCGCTCGTTTCGCTTTCGCCCGCGATCGTCGCCCTGAGCACCGTCGACTGGGCAGAACGCGGGCTCGACGTGCTCGCCCAGATCTCCGGCGTGCTGGCCTGGACACCGCTCGGAGCAGGTTGGGCCATTCCTGCGGATGCCGCGACAGGCGACACCGCGGGCGCGCTGCTCAAGCTCCTCATCGCCGTGGCGTGGCTCGGTGTGCTGTGGGTCGTCTGGCGCGCGCTCGTGGCCGCGATGCTCGTGACACCGCAGCGGCAGGCCGCCTCCCGCCGGTACTCCGGCCTCGGCTGGTTCAGCCTGTTCCCCGGCACCCCGACCGGCGCTATCGCTGCCCGCAGCGTCACCTACTGGTTGCGCGACTCACGGTACGGGGCGTCGCTCGTCGTCATCCCGCTGATCCCGCTCGTCATCGTTTTCGCGTTGTCGATCGCCGGAGTGCCCGCAGAACCGCTCGCCCTCATCCCCGTACCCGTGATGTGCCTGTTCCTGTCCTGGTCGGTGCACAACGACGCGGCGTTCGACAACACGGCCATCTGGCTGCACCTCTCCGCGAGCACTCGGGGCACCGCGGACCGCTGGGGCAGGCTCGCCCCTGCGCTCATCGTCGGCGTGCCCCTGATCGTCGTGGGTTCGCTCGTCAGTGCCGCCGTCTACGGCGAGAGGTCGATACTGCCGTCGCTCGTGGGCGTGGGCAGCGGCATCCTGTTCTCGGGTCTGGGCCTGTCGAGTGTGATGTCTGCGAGGTTTCCCTACCCGGCCGTGCGCCCGGGAGACAGCCCATTCGCACAACCGCAGTCCGGCACCCCGGCCGGCCTCATTCAGGCGCTGTCATTCCTCGCCATCCTCGTGTTCGCCAGCCCCACCATCGCGTTCGTCGTGCTCGGGCTGCTCTATGGGCAAGGCTGGCCGCTGGCATCGCTTGCGAGCGGTGTCGTCATCGGCCTCGCCGCGCTCGTCGGCGGTGTCGCCTGGGGCGCACGCATCTTCGACCGTCGCGGCCCGCAGATCCTGATGCTCGCCATGCGCGACTAGCTCGGCTCAATTTTGTGACTGCGTGCGCGCCCGCTCGAAAGTACAATTGGCTCATGACTGATACCGACCACACCGGCGGAGGAACCTCCACTCTCGATCGCGAACTCGAAGAGCTGCTCAACAGCGAGCAGGTCGAGGAGGGCGATCACGAGCGTTTCTCCCACTACGCGCCCAAGAAAAAGATCATGGAGTCTGCCCTCAGCGGCAAGCCGGTCAGAGCCCTGTGCGGCAAGCTGTGGACTCCCAGTCGTGACCCGGAGAAGTTTCCCGTGTGCCCGACCTGCAAAGAGATCTACGAAAAGCTGAAGTAGCGCACCGGCGCCGGCGCTACGCGTAGACGGTCGGGATCGCCGGCTCGCCGCGCCCGAGGCGCAGCGCGTCGGCGGGCAGTTCCGCGATGGCCATGGCCCGGTGCCGGCGGGCCACCCCGGCGCCGTGCGCCCCGAGGTACTGCGCCACGGGTTCACCGTTGACGATGAGCGGTACGAGTAGCGGGCGTTCGGTCGGGTTCGCCGGAGGCTCGTTGCCGACGTAGATCGTCTCCGCGACGGCGACACCGTTCTCGAGGGAACGCACCGCGTGCTTGCGCCCGCCGATGGTGGCCTTGGCCGTCGACTTCTTGGCGACCGACACCCAGTCGCCCTCCGCTGTCTTGTGGGCGACGAGCTTGTAGACGAGCCCCGCGGCCGGGTGGCCGGAGCCGGTGACGACGGCGGTGCCGGCACCGTAGGAGTCGACGGGAGCGGCGCGGAGCGCGGCGATCGTGTACTCGTCGAGGTCGTTCGTCACGGTGATGCGGGTCTCCGTCGCCCCGAGCGAGTCGAGCTGCTCCCGAACCGCGGCGACCTGCGCGGGCAGGTCTCCCGAGTCGATGCGCACCGCCCCGAGGTGCGGCCCCGCGACCTTGACCGCGAGTTCGACCGCGCGGGTCACGTCGTAGGTGTCGACGAGCAGCGTGGTTCCGGAGCCGAGAGCGTCGACCTGGGCACGGAATGCCTCCTCCTCGGTGCCATGCAGGAGCGTGAAGGAGTGCGCCGCCGTGCCCATCGTGGGCACGCCCCAGCTGCGGCCCGCCTCGAGGTTGCTCGTTGCGCCGAACCCCGCGATGAAGGCGGCGCGCGCCGCAGCGACAGCCGACCACTCGCCGGTGCGGCGCGAACCCATCTCGGCGATGGGGCGACCGTCGGCCGCAGAAACCATTCGAGCCGCGGCGCTCGCCACCGCCGTGTCGTAATTGAGCACGCTCAAGGCGAGGGTCTCGAGAATGACGGCTTCGGCGAAGGTGCCCTCGATGACGAGGATGGGGGAGCCGGGGAAATACACCTCGCCCTCGGCATATCCCTCGATGTTGCCGCTGAAGCGGTAGTCGGAGAGCCAATCGAGAGCCTGCGCCGTCACGACACCGTGGGCGCGCAGCCAATCGAGTTCCGCGTCGTCGAATCGGAAGTCGGCAATCAGCTGCATCAGGCGGCCGGTGCCCGCGACCACCCCGTAACGGCGACCCTCCGGGAGGCGCCGCGCGAATACCTCGAACACGCACTCCCGGTCGAGGTGACCGCTGCGCAACGCGGCATCCAACATGGTGAGTTCGTAGCGGTCGGTCAGGAGGGCACTCGTCATGTCAATGAGCCTAACGAGTCGGTTTGCCGGGACTACACTCCCGGCGACGAGGACTTTCGTGTCTCATGTTCGCTGGATATTCGCCGGTCAGCTGGGTGAGCAATTCGACGACGGCGGCCCCATGCTGCTCATTGAGGCACGCTCCGCTCTGAAGCGTCGGCCCATGCAGCGTGCGAAGGCCCACCTCATACTCTCTGCCATCCGGCATCGGGCGAGAGGACTCGGCGACCGCGTCGAGTTTCACCAGGTCGACACCTACGCCGAAGTCGTCGCGGGCGGGACCGACCTCGAGGTCATCGACCCAACCTCGTTCGCCGGGCGTCGTGCGGTGCGCCGATACGGGGCGCGTGTGTTGCCGAGCCGCGGCTTCGTGATCATCGGCAACGGGGCGCTGCGGCGAGGGTACGGCCCACGCCAGCTCACCGACTGCTTCACCGACATGTTCGTCGACGACGCGTGCATCAGCAAGATGACCGACCACTGCGGCGGCTGTCGGTTCAACCCCAAGGTGCGCCTCGGCGGCGACGACGGCCCTACACCGCCGGCTACTGGGCGTTCCTCGACGGCACCGAACCCGTGCTGCGGGGCAATCACCGCATGGCGCAGCCGCTCGCGGGCCTGCGCGGCCTCGTCGACCGGGAGGCCGTGGTGGACCAGGAAAGGCATCGCGAGGGCTTCCACTAAACTGAGCGCGTGACAAATGCGCCGATAGGAGTCTTCGACTCGGGAGTCGGTGGGTTGACCGTCGCCCGGGCCATCATCGACCAGATGCCGAAGGAGTCGATCACCTATGTGGGAGACACCGCACACTCGCCATACGGCCCGAAGCCGATCGCGAAGGTGCGCCAGTACGCCCTCGAGGTGATGGACGATCTCGTCGCCGAGGGCGTCAAGCTGCTGGTCATCGCGTGCAACACCGCGTCGTCTGCGATGCTGCGTGACGCGAGGGAGAGATTCACCGACGGCTACGGCATACCGGTGGTCGAGGTGATCCAGCCGGCCGTGCGGGCCGCGGTACGGCAGACCCGCAACAACCGCATCGGCGTGATCGGAACGCGCGGAACGGTCAAGTCGAAGGCATACGAAGACGCATTCGCCGCGGCATCCGACCTGGAGATCTTCACGGCGGCCTGCCCGCGCTTCGTCGAGTTCGTCGAGGGTGGGGTGACGAGCGGCGCCGAGTTGTTCCAGGTTGCCGAGGAGTATCTCGCACCGCTCAAGAAGCAGAACATCGACACCCTCGTGCTCGGCTGCACCCACTACCCGCTGCTCGCCGCCGCGATCCAGTACGTCATGGGCCGCGAGGTCACGCTCGTCTCGAGCGCCGAGGAGACGGCGTACGACGTCTATCGCATGCTCGTCAGGCACGGGCTCGAACGCACGTCGGCGGCGCCGCCCACCTACACGTTCGAGGCCACGGGAGGCAGCCAGCAGGAGTTCCTGACGCTCGCCGCCCGGTTCCTCGGCCCCGAAGTCACTCGCGTCGACCTCGTCGAAACCGGCGCCATCCATTTGCCGAAGCTGGCTCTACCGAAGGAATCCCTATGACCCGCCACGACGGCCGCACGGCCACCGACCTCCGCCCCGTCACCATCGAACGCGGGTGGAGTGCCCAGGCCGAGGGCTCCGCGCTCATCTCGTTCGGCAACACCAAGGTGCTGTGCACGGCGTCGTTCACCAACGGCGTTCCGCGCTGGCTCAAAGGCAAGGGCACCGGGTGGGTCACCGCTGAATACTCGATGCTGCCGCGTGCGACCAATGAGCGGATGGACCGCGAATCGGTCAAGGGCAGGATCGGCGGCCGCACGCACGAGATCTCTCGGCTCATCGGCCGCAGCCTGCGCGCCGTCGTCGACATGAAAGCACTCGGTGAGAACACCATTGTGATCGACTGCGACGTGCTGCAGGCAGACGGCGGCACCCGCACCGCGGCGATCACCGGCGCATACGTGGCACTCGCCGACGCCCTCGAGTGGGGTCGCGGCAAGGGCTTCATCGGCAAGAACGCGACGCCGCTCATCGACAGCGTCGCCGCGGTCTCGGTGGGAATCGTGCGAGGAGAGCCCATGCTCGACCTGGCCTACGTCGAGTACGTCAAGGCGGACACCGACTTGAACGTCTTCGTCACCGGCCGCGGGCTCTTCGTCGAGGTGCAGGGCACCGC
>JAODAY010000036.1 GCA_025463665.1 Microbacteriaceae bacterium | reverse complement strand
CGCCCGATAGCGCGCGCCGCGAATGCGCTGGCTCGCCGCGAGGCCCGCGTCGGCGGGCGCGGCGGTGTCTTTCTCTCCCCAGACCATGCGCACGGGTGCGGTGATGCGGGCGAGGTCGTCTCCGTAGTCCTCGCGCACGACGCGCACGAGGATGTCCCGCATGACGCCCTGGGCGGCGAGGTAGTCGGCCGAGCCGTGCTTGCGCCGCTGCCTTTCGAGCACGGACGCCGGCACGAGGTGCGCCTTGGCGAGGGACCGCACGACTCGAAAGCCGAGCGCCGGCCTGGGCGCCGGGGTCAGGCGCAGGAGGGGAACCCCGGTCAGCACGACGCCGCTGACGTATTGCGGGTAGCGCGCCGCGAGGCGAACGGCCACGCGGCCGCCGAAGGAGTGGCCGAGCAGGATGACGGGTCCGAAGCCGGAAATGGCTGTCGCAACCGCCTCCGCATAGTCTTCGCTGCCCCACGCGGTGGGCGGTTCGGGCGTGATGCCGAAGCCCGGGAGGTGGATGGAGACGGCGTCGAGGCCGCCGACGATGGCGCTGAAGTCGCCTCCGGTGCGTCCCCAGCCGTGGAGTGCAACGACGGTGGGCGGGGTGGCGCCGGTCTTCTCGGCGAGCAGGCGGCCGTCGGCCAGGGCGGTGAGCATCGTCTACTCCCCCTGCGGCATGGGGTCGGTGGTGAGGTGCGGGGCGATGTCCCTCGGGTCGAGGGTGCCGGCGAGAACCTCGGCGACCTGGCTCACAATGGGCATCTGCACGCCCATCCCGAGGGCGAGCTCGAGGATCGGGCCGACAGACGCCAGTCCCTCTGCGGTCTGGTTCATCTGCTTGACGACGTCGGAGAAGCTGTAGCCCTGCCCGAGCAGGCGTCCGGCGGTGTTGTTGCGCGAGAGCGGCGACTCGCACGTGGCGATGAGGTCGCCGAGACCGGCGAGACCGGCGAGGGTCTCGACCTTGCCACCGAAGGCGACCGCGAAGTCCGTCATCTCCACGAGACCGCGCGTGATGATGGAGGCCTTCGTGTTCTCGCCGTAGCCGACCCCGTCGACGATGCCGATGGCGACGGCGATGAGGTTCTTGAGAACGCCGCCGAACTCGGTGCCGATGACGTCGGTGTTCACGTAGGAGCGGAAGTAGGGGTTCGTCGCCGTCATGGCGACGACCGTTGCGGTGGCGATGTTCTCCGAGGACACCACGGCGGCGGTCGGCTGCTCCTTGGCGATCTCGAGCGCGAGGTTGGGGCCGGAGACGACGGCGATCCGATCGGCGCCGATCTCCAGCTCCTGGTGGAGCACCTCGCTCATGCGAAAGCGGGTGCCCTTCTCGACGCCCTTCATGAGGGAGACCACGATCGCGTCGGCGGGGATCAGGTCGCGGACGACCTTGAGGTTCTCGCGCAGCGTCTGGCTGGGCACCGAGATGAAGACCTGCTCCGCGCCCTCGAGCACGTTGGCGAGATTCGAACTGCCGCGAACCGCGCGGGGCAGGTTGATGCCCGGCAGATAGTCGGAGTTGCGCTTCGACTCGGTGATCTCCCGGGCAAGCTCCGGGCGCCTGGCCCACAGCGACACCTCGGCGCCGCCATCCGCGAGGATCTTGGAAAAGGTGGTGCCCCACGATCCGGCCCCGAGAACCGCGACCTTTCGCGCCTTCTGGTCGAGCGTGAGCTGCTCGCTACTGTTCAAAACGGCCGGTGTCCTTCTGGTTGTGCTTCGAGGGATCCCAGCGTTCGACCGGAGCCTTCTCGCCGCGCAATTCCTCGAAGAGTGTCGTGATTGCCTGCATGACGACCTCGGTCGCCTCGGCCAGAGTGGCCGAGTCGAGCTTACGGTCGGCGAAGGCCGAGAGGTCGACAGGCGGGCCGAAGCTGATGTCGATTGTCTTGCGAGGAAAGGGGTTGATGCGTTTCGCGTACCGCGGCATGAGCAGCTGCGTGCCCCAGTGCGCCGCCGGGATCACGGGAATCCCCTGCTCGAGCGCGATGCGCACAGCGCCGGTCTTTCCGCGCATCGGCCAGAGGTCGGGGTCGCGGGTGAGCGATCCCTCCGGGTACACGACGACGGCAAGACCCTGGTTGGCGATCTGGCGCGCCTGTCCGAGCGGGTCGGCGCCGCGGGCCCCGGCGACACGCTCGACGGGCACCTGACCGGAGGCACGCAGAAGCGCACCGATGGCGGGGATCTTGAAGAGCGACGCCTTGGCGAGATAGCGCGGCATCCGCCCGACCTTCCACATCGCGACCCCCATCACGAGCGGATCGATCTCGCTGTAGTGGTTGGGCGCGAGCACGAAGGCGCCGTGCGCCGGAACGTTCTCGACGCCGCGCAGGCGGAACTTCACCATCGCCGTCATGGGGGGCACGGCGATGCAGGCAAGCAGCCGGAAGATCGGGGTCTTCTCCGAGCGCGGAACTCGTGCCGGGGTGGGCTCTGAGCTCACGACGGATCAGCCCTCGTAAACGAAGTCGGCCCCGAGAGCGTCCAGCTTGTCGATGAAGTGCTCGTAGCCGCGGCTGATGATGCCGACGTTGCTGATCGTCGACTGGCCCTCCGCGGTGAGAGCGGCGATGAGGTGGCTGAATCCGCCTCTGAGGTCGGGAACCCGGATGTCTGCGCCGTGGAGCGGTGTCGGTCCGGTGATGACGGCGGCCTGCTCGAGCCGGCGACGCGGGACGCGGCGGGTGACCGATTCGAGTCCGTCCTTGTGTACGACGATGTCGGCACCCATCTCGATGAGGGCGTCGGTGAAGCCGAAGCGGTTCTCATAGACGGTCTCGTGTACGACAGAGACGCCGTGCGCCTTGGTGAGGGCGACGATGAGCGGCTGCTGCCAGTCCGTCATGAAGCCGGGGTGCACGTCGGTCTCGACGACGACGGGCGTGAGCTCACCACCCGGGTGGTAGAAGCGAATGCCGTCTTCGTGGATGTCGAACGCGCCGCCGACCTTGCGGAAGATGTTGAGGAAGTTCATGAGCTCGGCCTGCATGGCGCCTTCGACGAAGATGTCGCCCTCGGTGGCGAGCGCGGCAGAGGCCCAGCTCGCGGCCTCGTTGCGGTCGAACAGCGCGCGGTGGGTGTAGCCCTCGAGCTTTTCGACGCCCTCGATGAAGATCACGCGGTTGGGCTCGACGTTGATGATCGCGCCCATCTTCTGCAGGATCGCGATGAGGTCCATGATCTCCGGCTCGATGGCCGCGTTCTTCAGCTCCGTGACGCCCTTGGCGAGCACGGCGGTGAGCAGGACCTGCTCGGTCGCCCCGACGCTCGGGTACGGCAGCTCGATGTCCGCCCCCACGAGCCCGTTGGGCGCGGTGAGGCGGATTCCCTCGTAGCTCTTGTCGACGACGGCACCGAAGGCGCGCAGGGCGTCGAGGTGGAAGTCGATGGGGCGGTCGCCGATGCGGCATCCGCCGAGGTCGGGGATGAGCGCCTCGCCGAGGCGGTGCAGGAGCGGTCCGCAGAACAGGATCGGGATGCGGCTGGAGCCGGCGAGGGCGTCGATCTTGGAGAAGTGCGCCGCGAGCACGTTGCTCGGGTCGAAGGTGAGCTCGCCCTCCGCGGTCTTCGTCACGGAAACCCCATATGCCTCGAGCATGCCCGTGACGACGCCGACATCGCTGATGTCGGGCACGTCACGCAGCGTCGACGGGGACTCGGCGAGCAGCGCCGCGACCATGGCCTTCGTCGCGAGATTCTTCGCTCCGCGCACCTTGATGCGGCCGATCAGCGGCTTTCCACCGTTGATGACAATTTTGTCGGACCTCAGTCCGACTCTCTCACCGGCCTTGTGGGCATCAGTATTGAGGGAATTCACGGCAAGAGAATTCATTCACGCACCTTCACAGCTTTTATTTAGCGGGAAGAGTCAGTGGCCGCCAGCTTTCGCGACGAGCTTCGAACTCTGTAATGAGCGCTTCGTCGCGCAGGGTCAACCCGATGTCGTCGAGTCCTTCGAGCAAACGCCACCTAGTGTAGTCATCGATCTCGAACGGGACGATCAGGTCGGCGACCGACACGACTCTCTCTACGAGGTCGACGGCCACCTCTATTCCGGGCTGCGCGTCGATGAGCGCCCAAATCTTCTTGATGTCGTCTTCCGCGACCTGCGCCGCGAGAAGACCCTGCTTGCCGGAGTTGCCCCGGAAGATGTCGCCGAAGCGGGCGCTGATGACGGCCTGGAAGCCGTAGTCGCGCAGCGCCCAGACCGCGTGCTCTCTCGACGAGCCGGTTCCGAAGTCGGGTCCGGCGACGAGGATGCGGCCCTTGTCGAAGGGCGGCGTGTTGAGCACGAAGCCCGGGTCCTGGCGCCAGGCGAAGAACAGCGCGTCGTCGAAGCCGGTCTTGGTGACGCGCTTGAGGAACTCGGCGGGGATGATCTGGTCGGTGTCGACGTTGGACCGCTTGAGCGGAACCGCGATGCCGGAGACGGTGGTGATCTTGTCCATTACGCGTTCACCCCTTCGAGGGCCTCGGGGACCGCCTGCTCCAGGTCCCATGGGCTCGAGAGGGTTCCCCGTATGGCGGTCGCCGCGGCGACGAGCGGCGAGACGAGGTGGGTGCGGCCGCCCTTGCCCTGCCGGCCCTCGAAGTTGCGATTGCTCGTGGACGCGCACCGCTCGCCGGGGGCGAGCTGGTCGGGGTTCATACCGAGGCACATGGAGCAGCCGGCGAAGCGCCACTCGGCGCCGAAGTCGGTGATGATCTTGTCGAGG
>JAODAY010000034.1 GCA_025463665.1 Microbacteriaceae bacterium | reverse complement strand
AACTACGTGCGGCTCGACGCCTTCACGGAACCCGTCCACATTCTGCGCGTCGAGTACCCGGAAGGCCGCTGATGGCTCAGCCACCCATGATTCCCCCACTGCCCGAACTGCACCCCGGCCTCATCGCGAGCCTCGTCGAAGGCAGGCACCCCCAGCCGCACGCGACGCTCGGCCAGCACCCCCACGGCGACGGCTTCGTCGTGCGCGCCGTGCGCCCACTCGCCGCCTCAGTCACTGCGGTGCAGAGAAACGGCACCCGCGTGCCGCTCGAGCACCTCGAGGCCGGTCTCTGGCAGGGCTACGTGCCCGGCGCCGGCCAGGCCTACGTGCTAGAGGCCGCCTACGACAACGGCCCGACCTGGACCGCGGAGGACCCGTACCGCTTCGTGCCCTCTGTGGGCGAGATCGATATGCACTTGTGGGGCGAGGGCCGCCACGAGCAGCTCTGGCACTTCCTCGGCGCCCACTTCAGGCCGCACGAAGGAATCGAGGGAACCTCCTTCTCCGTCTGGGCTCCGCACGCCAGGGCGGTTCGTGTCATCGGCGACTTCAACGGCTGGTACGGCGTCTCGAGCGCGCTGCGCCGCCTCGACGACAACGGCGTGTGGGAGATCTTCCTGCCCGGCGTATCCCCCGACGCGCGCTACAAGTTCGAGATCCTGACGGCCGACGGCAACTGGGTCGAGCGCGCCGACCCGATGGCCCGCTACAACGAAATTGCGCCGGCGACGGCGTCCAAGGTCGTCGAGACGACGCACGAGTGGGCGGATGACGCGTGGCTCACCGCCCGCGCCGCCCGCGACCCGCACAACTCCCCCATGAGCGTCTACGAGGTGCACCTGGGCTCGTGGCGTCCGGGGCTCAGCTACCGGGAGGCGGCAGACCAGCTCATCGAGTACGTCGGCGGTCTCGGTTTCACGCACATCGAGTTCATGCCGCTCGCCGAGCACCCCTTCGGAGGGTCGTGGGGCTACCAGGTCACCGGCTATTTCGCCCCGACGAGCCGCTTCGGCCACCCCGACGACCTCAAGTACCTCATCGACCGCCTGCACCAGGCCGGCATCGGCGTCATCATGGACTGGGTCCCGGGGCACTTCCCGAAAGACGAGTGGGCCCTCGCCAAGTTCGACGGCCAGGCGCTCTACGAGCACTCCGACCCGCGCCGCGGCGAGCAGATGGACTGGGGCACCCTGATCTTCAACTTCGGGCAGTCGCAGGTGCGCAACTTCCTCGTGGCCAACGCGCTGTACTGGCTCGAGGAGTTCCACATCGACGGCCTGCGGGTCGACGCCGTGGCATCCATGCTGTATCTCGACTACTCCCGCAAGGAAGGCGAGTGGCTGCCGAACGTTCACGGCGGCCGCGAGAACCTCGAGGCGATCGGCCTGCTGCAGGAGGTCAATGCCACTGCGTACCGCCGCAACCCCGGCATCGTCATGATCGCCGAAGAGTCGACAGCGTGGCCGGGAGTGACTGAGCCCACCGCGAACGGCGGCCTCGGCTTCGGGATCAAGTGGAACATGGGCTGGATGCACGACAGCCTGTCCTACGCCGAGACAGACCCGATGTACCGCGCCTACCACCACGGCGAGATCACGTTCAGCATGGTCTACGCCTACACCGAGAAGTTTTTGCTGCCGATCAGCCACGACGAGGTCGTGCACGGCAAGGGCTCACTCTTGACCAAGATGCCCGGCGACCAGTGGCAGAAGCTCGCGAACGTGCGCGCCTACCTCTCGTTCATGTGGGCGCATCCGGGCAAGCAATTGCTGTTCATGGGCAGCGAGTTCGGTCAGCCCTCCGAATGGAGCGAGGAGCGTGGACTCGACTGGTGGATTCTCGACCAGCCCGTGCACGCGGGGCTTCACCGCCTGGTGACGCGCCTCAACGCCGTCTACCGCGACAACCCCGCCATGTGGCTGCTCGACAACGTGGAGAAGGGCTTCGAGTGGATCGACGGCGGTGACGCCGAGCACAACGTCGTCTCGTTCCTGCGCTGGGACAACGACGGCAATGCGATCGCCGTGCTGCAGAACTTCTCCGGCTCTCCGGTCGGCCCGTACCGGGTCGGCCTGCCGTTCGCAGGCGAGTGGGAAGAGCTCGTCAACACGGATGCCACCGAGTACGGCGGCAGCGGAGTGGGCAACTACGGCGTCGTCACCGCGACGGCAGACCCGTGGGCCGGTCGACCGGCCTCTGCGGAGTTGACCCTGCCGCCGCTCGCGGGTCTCTGGCTCAAGCTGCGCAAGTAGGGCACAACCATTCGAGCCGGCCCGATCCCCACTGGGGTTCGGGCCGGCTCGTTAGGTCAACGGTCCCTGAGGTTCTCGAAGTGCGCTAGTAGAGCAGCGCGGTGAGTCGGCGACGCGCGGCAATGACGCGCGGGTCCTCGGCGCCGACGATCTCGAAGAACTCGAGCAGGCGCGTGCGCACGGCATTCTTGCCCGCGGCGTCGAGCGACGGGAAGAGCTTGAGCAGTCGGTCGAAGGCGTCCTCGACGTGACCGCCAGAGACGTCCAGATCGTCGACGGCGAGCTGGGCGTCGACGTCAGCGGGCGCGGATGCCGCGGCCGAGCGCAGGGCGTCGATCGAAGTGCCGTCGAGCCTGGCCAGCAGCGACACCTGGGCGAGCCCGGCCACCGCGAGGCTGTCCCGCGGGTTCTGCGCGATGGCAGTCTGGTACTCGGCGATCGCCGTCGCGAAGTCACCCGCGGCTATGGCGTCGTACGCCTCCTGGTGGTGGGGCGGCAGCGGCTCCTCGACGGGCTCCGCCTCGGCGGCGTCCTCGTCGACAGGAACGGTGCCGACGACGCCCTGCTGCTTGGCCACCTCGAGCACCTGGTCGAGCACCTGCCGGATCTCCGCCTCGGCGGGGAGGCCGACGAAGAGCTGCAGCGGTCGTCCGCCGATCACCGCGGCGACCGTCGGCACCTCGGTGACCTGGAAGGCCTGCACGAGCTGCGGGTTGCGGGTTCCGTCGATGGTGACGAGCACCATGGCACCGTTGCGCTCGCGCACGAACGGCGTCATGGCGGGCGCGACGCCCTGGCCGTAGAACTCGACGAGCACCGGGACGGTGTTCGAGAGTTCGAGGATGCTCGAGAACGTGGCATCCGTCGCCTCGACCACCGACGGCCCGGCACCAGGAGCGCCCGGCGCCGGAGTCGTGGCCCGCGGCGGCGGGTTCACGAGCGAGGAGAGGTCGACGGCGCCGCGAAGATTGGCACCGCTTACGGGAATGTTGGTCACGGGAGCTCCGATGCTGCGATGATGCCCTGGCTGTAGCCGAGCACAGTGATTTTGCCACCGATTTGAACCGAGGGCACGAAGAACAGAATCTGGAACCCGCGGGTGGCCGTGAATCCCGTGCCGCTCGTGGTCTTGCCGGCGAGCGCGGCGATCTTGCCGACCGCGTTCGCCGTGGCACCGGCGGCCACCGGCTTCGCGGTCTGCGACTCGTGCACGTCGACGGCGACGATCGCGCCGGAGTCGTTCGTCGCGAGCGGGATCGGAGGCGCCGTCGCCGTCGCCGCCTCATAGGTCAGCGACGAGGTGGTGGGGAACGCCGCGATGACGCTGTTCTTGTAGGCGAGGCCGAAGTCGGCACGCAACTGGTCGCCCTCCGCCTCGAACTGGTCGTACGACGCGCTCCCGGTGTCCTTGAGCAGGATGTCGCCGTAGCCGGCACCGATTGTCTCCGGCGCGACGGTGAGGAATTTCGACTCCGGCGGCAGGCGCACGGCGCCCACGTTGGCCGGCGCGACCTCGGGAACCACGACGCCCGGCGCGAGCCGGATCACGTAGTTCGCCTTGTACTGGGCGCGGGGGTCGTCCTGCACGAGCACGACAGCGACCGGAGCGAAGGTCTTGCCGTCCTCCGCGACGCGGGGGTCATCGATCGTGGCGAGAATCGTGCGCGGCCAGGTGTCGCTCTGCTCGGGCAGGGTGAGGGTGATGTCGCCGGTCGGCAGGGCGTCCTCCTGTGCGACGGCCGGGTCCACGGCGCGAGCGCCGTAGGTCGCGGTGCGCAGGTCGAGCGCCGGGCCAGCGAAACGCGTGGCGAGGGCGGTCTTGTCGTTCGCCGCGTCGGCGGCCGTCGCGACGTTCCTGACCTCGTCGATGATGCGCTTCGCCTGCGGAACGGTCACGACCGGCTTGACGATCTGCGCCGCCTCTTGCGCGTCGGCGACGGGCTCGGAGCTCTCCGACGGCGCGGGGGCCGGCGCGCGACCCGCCCAGAAGTCGGAGCTGCACCCGCCGAGCGCGAGAGCGCCGACGAGAACGACCGGCACGATCGCGGCGCGGTTGCGGGTCGCGCGGTGGCTCTTCGTGTTAGACCCGAGCGCCTTCTGCTTCGCCTTGATGGGCTTCATGCGCGGCTGCCTCGGCAGCTTCGGCATCTTCGGCGACTTGCGGCGGGGGCCACGACCACGGCGCACGTGTGCGATCGCCCACAACAGCAGGAGCAGGCCGACGAAGAGCACCACGCCTCCGATGACGACGAACGTGTTCGCCCACGGCGTCGAGTTGTCGAGCGGCCAGGTGATGCTGACATCCGAGGGGGCGGGCTTCACGCCGTCGGTGACGACGAGCAGGGAGACGTCGGCGGGAACTTTGAGGGTCATGGAGTCGACGTTGTCGTAGCTCTCGAACCAGAGGTCGGACCCGACTGGGCTCGGCACCTCGTCTTCGGTGCCCTCGACCAGTTCCGAGGTGAGGCTCTGCGTGTCGGGGTCGTACCCGACCTCGTTGTAACTGGCGTCGCCGACCCAGGCCGTGACGTCGGCGGTGCGGCCGTACGCGGCGAAGTGCGCGTCAGAGCCGCCGATCTCGACGAACTGGCTCCGCGGGAGCGCATTGAGCGTCTCACCGCTGACGACGGTGACCGGGGCCTCGGAGTCGATCGCGACAGAGGCGGTCAGCTCATCGGGTTCGGCAAGCACCGTCTTCTGAGCGATGCCGAGGCCGATGAGAAACGCCGCAGCAACAAAACAAACAATGGCGAGAACAAATCGCACGGGAATACTCCTTTCGTGTCGCCCAGCCAGACATTACGTCGCGGCATCCTCCCCCACGAAACGGGGGCTCGCACTAGGGGGCGAGAGGAGGACTTCTCGGAACAGGTGCCCGAAACGGCAACAACAAAGACGATCCACATTAGCCGACGCTCCTGCCCGGCACCTAACTGTGCGTCTGGGAGTTCACTGCCAAGCGCCCGCCCCGCGGCGCCCATCGCCGACGGGTGCGGGCTCCCGCCCCGACTACACTCGTCAGGTCCGGCTAATGACAAGGAGCGTTTCGTGGCTGCTGATGACACAGACTTCGGCACTGAGATGCGTGGCTACCGCAAGGAAGCGGTAGACAAGGCGATCCAGGAGCTCAGGCGCGAACTGATCAAGGCCAACGCCGACCGAGTCGAAGCGACCTCCGAGATCACCCGGCTGTCGGCTGTCGTCGACGACCTCCAGACCGAACTCGACGAGACGGGCCTGCCCACCTACAGCGGCCTCGGCACCAAGCTCGAGAACACTCTCCGCGTCGCCGAGGAGCAGTCGACACGAATCCTCGGCCAGGCCGACATCGACGCGGCGAGACTGCGCGGCTCGGTCACGGCCGAGCTCGAGAAGAAGACCGTCGAGGCGCAGGATGCCGCGAACCGCGTGCTGTCCGAGGCGACGACCCGTGCGGCCGAACTCATCGACGCCGCGCAGGCGCAGGCCCACCATCTCGTCGCGCGTGCCGAGGCCCAGGCCGACGCGACCATCAGAGACGCGCTGGGCGAGGCAGCCGCCATCCGCGGTGCGGTCGCGACTGAGGCCGCCGCAACCCGCGCCACCACCAAGCGTGAGGTGGCCGCCATTCGCGCGGCCGGCGAACGTGAGGCCGCCGAGATCACCGTCGTCTCGAGCCGGGAAGCAGCGGAGGCCCGGGAGGCCGCGGCGGTCCTCGCCCGCGACACCGAGCTCGCCCGCGCCGGATTCGAGTCGGAGTCGAGTCGGCTTCGCGCCGAACTGGCGGCGGAGATCGCAGAGGGCCGGGTGAGACTCGACCGTGACATCCAGCAGCAGAAAGCCGATCTGGCCAGCGAGACCCTGCGCGAACGTGCCGACCTCGCGGACGAGGTAGCCCTGACCCGCGCGCGTCTCGCCCACGACCTCGAGGAATCCCGCACGACGATCGCGCGCGAGAACGAGCAGGCGAGAATCGACCTGAGCGTCGAGCTCGCGGCCCGGCGGGACGAGAGCGAGAAGGAGTCGCTGGCGCGGCAGCAGCAGGCGAGCTTCGAAACCGGCAAGTACCTCGCCGAGGCCGAGGCGCAGCTGGATGACGCCAATCGCCGTGCGGCAGAGAAGCGCGCAGAATCGGACCAGCTCGAAGACGCCTCGCGCGCCGAGGCGGCCCAACTCAGGGCGGAGGCCGCAGCCACGGCGGCCGAGATCATCGCGACCGCGGAGGCCCGCGCCAGAATCATCGTCGGCGACTCGGAAAAGCACAGCGCGGTGCTCGTGGCGGACGCCGAGGACCGCCTCGGCAAGATTAGGATCGAACGCGAGGCCGTCGCAGGCTATTTCGAGAACCTGCGTGGGTTGCTCTCGCAGGCCGAGGCAGTGTCGTCGACCGACCGTTAATAGCCGATCAGGAGACGATTCGTGAAAATCCAAAACCCCTTCCGGCTGGGGCTCCTGGCCGGCCTCGGCGTGCTGCTCGCGCTCGTCATCGGTAATGCTCTCGGCAGCCTGACCACGATCCTCACCTACATCGGTGCCGCCCTGTTCCTCGCGCTCGGCCTCGACCCGCTCATCACGTGGCTCGAACGGCGCAAGGTCAAGCGCCCGATCGCGATCCTCATCGCGCTCGTCGGGGTGCTCGGAGTCTTCACGGGGCTCGTGTTCGCCCTGATCCCCGTCATCACCGAGCAGGTGCAGAACGTGTCAGCGCTGATCATCGACACGATCGTGCCTGGAATCGAAGACCAGTCACTCATCCGGGACATCAACCGCAACTTTCCCTGGCTGCAGGTCAACGACCTGCTCGACCAGACGACGACGTTCCTCGGCAACCCCGACAACATCGGTTCCATCGGTGGCGGCGTGCTCGCCGCGGGAATCAGCATCGCGACCGGCGTCTTCGGCGCCATCATCATCGCGATCCTGATGATCTACTTCGTCTCGTCGCTCGGCAGCCTCAAGCGCGGGCTGTACCGCATCGTTCCCGCGTCGAAGCGCGCCAACTTCATCGACCTCGCGGAGCAGATCAGCGACTCCGTCGGTCGCTACGTCATGGGGCAGATCACGCTCGCGCTGGTCAACGGCGTTCTATCGTTCATCGTGCTCACCTTCA
>JAODAY010000032.1 GCA_025463665.1 Microbacteriaceae bacterium | reverse complement strand
AGAAGGTGCACGTGAATGGCAAGCGCCAGCATCCGCTCTACGCGGAACTCACCAAGACCGCCGACGGCAACGGCAAGGCGGGCAAGGTCAAGTGGAACTTCGAGAAGTTCGTGGTGACGCCCGCGGGCGACGTGCACCGCTTCCGGCCTACCACGGAGCCCGACGCCCCCGAGATCGTCGGACTGATCGAGTCGGCGCTTCCCGCGAACTGACCGCCGGGCGACGCCCGTCCCAATCCCCCGCGGCCGGCTGGGAAGATCGTCGGCCGCGGTTCTCATCCCGGTCGACGCGGAATGTACGGGCCGCACGCCTCGTTGCACCGTTGTATGACGTCAACGAAGCTTTCAGTCCAGTCCGCCGGTACGTTCCGTATCGGCGGCGACCTCCCCGTGACCCGGCTCGGGTACGGAACGATGCAACTGACCGGCCCCGGTGTCTGGGGTGAGCCGAGCGATCCGCACGAGGCGGCACGAGTGCTGCGGCGCGCAGTCGAACTCGGAGTCACCTTCATCGACACCGCCGATTCCTACGGCCCGTATGTCGCAGAGCCCCTCATCGCGCGTGCCCTCGCCCCCTACGCCGACGACCTCGTGATCGCCACCAAGGCGGGCTTCACGCGCCAGGGTCCGAACCAGTGGATTCCCGTAGGGCGGCCGGAGTACCTCCGCCAGCAGACCGAGATGAGCCTGCGCATTCTCGGTGTCGATCGCATCGACCTCCAGCAGCTGCACCGCATCGATCCGACGGTGCCGCTCGAGGATCAAATCGGAGAGTTGAAACTGCTGCAGGATGAGGGCAAGATCCGTCACATCGGGCTCAGCGAGGTAACCGTCGCCGAGGTCGAGGCAGCATCCCAGATCGCGACGATCGCCTCGGTGCAGAACCTGTTCAACCTCGCCCACCGCGACGCAGAGCCGCTGCTCGACTACGCGACGGAGCGAGGCATCGCCTTCATACCGTGGTTCCCGCTCGCAACCGGTCGCCTGCTCAAGCGAGGTGGTGCCCTCACCGCCATCGCGGAGAAGCGCGGCGCGACCCCGTCCCAGCTCGCACTCGCCTGGCTGCTCAAGCGTTCGCCGGTGATGCTGCCGATCCCGGGCACCTCGTCTATCGCCCACCTCGAGGAGAACCTCGAGGGCGCCTCGCTGGAGCTCACCGATGAGGAGTTCACCGAGCTGACCGACGCGCACTGACTCTCGACGAGCACTGAGTCTCGACGTGCACTGAGTCGACCACCGCGTCAGCCCACGTAGTCATCCGGCGGTATCGCGCGCACGCCACGACGGTGGCTCAGCACTACGGCGCGGAGCGGGATGGCGGCGTCTCCGCAACCATTCGCGAGGAAGCGAGCCCATGCCCGATCGGCGGCTCCGAATGTCGGGGTGCCGTAGCGCTCGATGACGACGATCACGCTGCGGGCCTCGGTGATCTCCGCTACCTCCGTGATCACGGCCGACCATGCGGCGAGGTCGTCGTCTGGCGGTATCACGGGCGGGTCGCTGAAGGGCAGCACCACCGGCAGCTGGATGTCGTTCTCATCGAGGAACAGCAGCCAGATCTCGCGCTGCTGCGCGCGCCCGACGAGTGCTGCCACCCGATTCTCGATGTCTGTGTCGGTGACCAGCGGGTGCGCCCGCGTCTCTTCGTAGGGTGGTGGCTGCATGCACACACTGTGGTTCCCGGCGATGGTCGTGACGCGGCCCGATGCCCGAATGGTGGAGAGCTCCCGCTTGTGGAGAACGCGGCCGACGCGGCGCCGCTCGCAACCATCCGCGCGTCAGTAGACGAACACGTTCAACCACGCGCGGTTGTGCGCGTGCACGAGCACAAGAAAGACGACGAGGTCGAACAGCAGGTGCACGCAGACCACGTAAGTCAGCGACTTCGTTCTGCTGAAGATCCACCCCTGCAGGAGGGCGAACGGGACGGTCAGCAGCGGTCCCCAGCTCTGGTATCCCAGCTCCCAGAGGAACGAGGAGAAGATCGCGGCCTGCAGGAGGTTCGCCTGCCAGAGCGGGAAGTGTCGGCGCAGCAGCGCGAAGACGATGCAGATGAAAAAGAGTTCGTCCCAAATGCCCACCGCGTTGACCCCGACGAACAGCCGGGCCACCTCGTCGAACGAGTGGATGGCCGGCCAGTTGCGGTATGAACCCGAGGTGATGAAGTAGGTCGGCAGAATCGTCCAGCCCAGCACGAGAACCATCGGCAGGTACAGCTTCTCGAGGCGCGTCCACCTCTGGCCGGTGCGGATCGGGAAAACGATCGTGCGGCGCCCGAACACCCGCCTCTCGAGCACGAACGGCACGACCACGGCGAGGGTCAGCACCGTTCCCATCAGCGCCATATTGGGATAGCTGATGTCAGCGGCGACCGAGATCGTGCTGATGATGACGAGACCCGCGCCGATGAGGAGCAGGCTCCGCCACAGGTCCCGGTCGACAAAGAACGCGACCAGGAGGCTGACCGCGAGCGTGACGTAGCCGGCGAGGTCCCGCTCCACCGCGAACAGCAGAAAAGCGGATGCCGCGACCCCTGCCGCGGGGATCAGCCCCACAGTCAGCCGCGACCTGGTCCCCTCGACGAGCGTCATGGCTCAACGCTAGCGGGTCGCCAGGTCGCGGCGGGGGCGTGGATGGTGCCGAGAGCGTCAGCCGACGGCGAACCAGCGGCCTTTGACGCGTTCGGTGACGCGATAGGAGAGCACCTGGGCGGACTGGCCGGTTGAGGCGGCGACGTGCTCGCCTATCTGGCGGGCGAGTTCGGCGTCCTCGGCTTCGTAACGCACGGTGATCCGGGGAGCGCCGGCGACGATCGCGAGGTCGGACGCCTCCACCATCGTGAGCTCTGCCGCGGCGGCTGCGGCGGCGGGTAGCACCGAATCGGGGGCGATGCCCGCCTGCAACGCCCCGATGTTCATTGTCACGCGGTAGTCGGGCATGACCCCACGCTACGCGTCGCCGCGCGACGGGCGCCCGAAAGTACGACCCGCCGAACGCCCGGCGCGGGCCCGATTGCTCACCGGGTGCTGACCTGCTCGAACTTGCGTACCGCGAGCGGCACGAAGATCACGAGCATGACGGCGATGCCGATCGATACGGTGATCTCCGGGTTCTGGAGCGTCCAGGCGTCGGGCTGGGGCTGGTTCGGCGGGGTGTTGCCGAACAGGTTGCGCGCCGACTGCACGAGCGCCGAGACCGGGTTGTACTCGGCGAATACCCTGAGCGGGGCAGGAAGGCTCTCGCTCGGAACGAAGGCGTTCGAGAGGAAGGTGAGTGGGAAGAGAATCAAGAAGGACACGTTGTTGATCACCTCGGGGCTCCGCACGCTCATGCCGAGGAAAGCCATGACCCACGACAGCGCATAGGCGAAGAGCAGCAGCAGGGCGATACCCGCGATCGCCTCGAACAGGTTCGAGCGAATCCGCCAGCCGACCACGAAGCCCGTCGCCATCATGACCGCCATGGAGATCGCGTTGATGAGCAGGTCGCCGTTGGTGCGACCGATGAGAACGGCGGACGGGCTCATCGGCAGCGTGCGAAAACGGTCGATTATGCCGTCTTTGAGGTCTTGCGCCATCGCTGAACCCGAGTAGGTCGATCCGAACACCACGGTCTGGGCGAAGATGCCTGCCATGATGAACTCCTTGTAGCTGCTGCCGGGAATGTCGATGACCCCTGCATAGACGTACGTGAACAGCAACACGAACATGATCGGTTGCAGCGTTGTGAAGACCAGAATGTCTGGCACACGCTTGATCTTGATCAGGTTGCGTCGCGTCGTTATCCAGCCGTCGGAGAACCAGTTGGCGAGCGAGTTGGTCTCGGTTGATCCGTTCCGCGTCACGGCCGTCATGACACCTTCTCCTTCTTGCGCTTGCCCGGTTGCGCCGCTTCGGTGTCGACGGATGCCACGTGGCCGGTCAGTCGCAGAAACACCTCGTCGAGCGTGGGCCTGCGCATGCCCGCGTCGAACAGTCGCACTCCGAGGCGCTCGAACTCGGCGAGTAGTCGCTGCAGCGCGGCGGGGCCGTCGTCGGCGCTCACAGTGAGCGCGCGACCGTCGTCGGACACCGTCGGGACCGCACTGCCGAACCGGCGCATGACGTCGAGCGAGCGCTGGGTGTCGTTCGCCGAGACGAGGTTGATCTCCACCCGCTGGCCGCCGCTCGACGCCTTCAACTCGTCCGATGTGCCCTCGGCGATCACCCTCCCGAAGTCGATGACCGAGATGCTGTCGGCCAACTGGTCGGCTTCCTCGAGGTATTGGGTGGTGAGGAGCACGGTCGTACCCTCCGCTACCAGGCTGGTGATGATGTCCCACATCCCCAGTCGGCTGCGCGGGTCGAGCCCGGTCGTCGGTTCGTCGAGGAACAGCACCTTCGGCCGGGTCACGAGGGCACCTGCCAGGTCGATGCGCCGGCGCATGCCGCCGGAGAAGCCCTTGACCGGCCGATTCTGCGCCTCGGTGAGGTCGAAAAGTTCGATAAGTTCCTTCGCCCGCTGCCGGGACTGCTTCGCTCCGAGATGGTAGAGCCGTCCGACCATGTCGAGGTTCTCGAACCCTGTCAGGTTCTCATCGACGGCGGCGTATTGACCGGAGACCCCGATGTTCGGTCTGATCAGCTCGGGATGCCGCAGCACATCGACACCGTCGATCGTCGCGGTACCGCCGTCGGGTTGGGTGAGGGTCGTGAGGACCTTGACCGCGGTAGTCTTGCCCGCGCCGTTCGGGCCGAGCAGCGCCGTCACGGTTCCCTGCGGGACGGTGAGGTCGAGACCGTCGAGAGCATGCACGGGTTCGGCGCGCTTCGGCGTGTAGATCTTCGTGAGTCCGTTAGCTTCGATGAAATTCACGGACGGTCCTTTCACTGCGTCGTTGCATGTGGACAATGTACACAATTGGTGCACGAGCGCACTAGAGTCGCGACCGTACCCGTCGCTGCGTCCGTGAAGGAGTTTCTAGACCAGCTCGTAGCTCTCCGAAATGGAGCTGTGCCCCTGGGGAGAGACGGTGATGCGCAGCTTGGCGGGTATCTGCTCCTTCATCGCCTCCACGTGGCTGATGAGTCCGATGGTGCGCCCGCCCTGGCGCAGACCGTCGAGCGTGCTCATCGCCGTCTCGAGGGTGTCGGCGTCGAGCGAGCCGAAGCCCTCGTCGACGAAGAGGGTGTCGAGGGTGATGCCGCCCGCCTGGTTCGTGACCACCTCGGCGAGCCCGAGCGCCAGTGCCAGCGAGGCGAGGAATGTCTCGCCGCCCGAGAGGGAGTGTGTGGCTCGCGTGCGCCCGGTGTGCTCGTCGCGGATGGCGAGGCCGAGTCCCGAGCTGGCTCGCCGGTACTGCAGGGCGTCGTCGTGTTCGAGCGCGTAGCGCCCACCGCTCATGGCGCGCAGCCGGGTGTTCGCTGCGGCGACGATCTCCTCCAGCTGTGCCGCGAGAACGAAGGTCTCGAGCCGCATCCTGCGGGTGTTCGGTTCCTCCCCACGCACCACGTTCGCGAGCTGCCGCAGCTGCTCGAATTCGGCACGCCGCTGGCCGGTCGCCTCCTGATGCTCCGTCGCCTTCGCGATGACCACGCGAAGCTGGTCGAGCCGGTCGGAGAGGGTTGTGGCTGCGGCGAACGCGGCGTCGCGGTGTTCGAGCTCCGCTTCGCGCAGGGTTCGAGCGGGTTCGACATCGATCGGTTCGTCGGGAACCTCGGCCATGCCGGACTCCTCGAGAGTGGCGACCGCGGTGGCCGCCTTCTCGTCGTGCCGGCGAATGAGCGCCTCGAGTTCGTTCACGGCCGACGGCGAGAGCCGGGCGCGCTCGGCGTCGGGAACGTCGTCGAAGCCCTGTTCGACGAGTTCCCGTTCGAGGGTCGCACGGGCGAGGTCGTGTGCGACCTGCCTGGAGCGCGTCTCGGCGAGTGCAAACGTCAGCGCGCGTGCCGCGGCGAGATGCGCCTCGATCACGCGCACCCGGGCGCTGACGCTCGGCGCGTCGCCGCGGTGCGTCTCGATGCGCGTGGCGATTCCCGAGCGGCGCGTCACCGCATCGGTGAGCGCGGCACTCGCCTCGTCGCGCGCGTCGCGCAGGCCCGCGAGGGTGGTGGCGAGCTGCTCGAGCGCCTCCCGCACCGCGCGCCGCGCGCTCTCCAGTTCGTCGAGTTCGCGCACGGCCGTCCTGCAGATGTGTACCTCGTGGGTCGCTGTCTCGAGTTGCCCGTCGAGCTGTTCGACGGACTTGCCGTCGGCCCGTGCGCGTGCCTCGGCGAGGCGAGTGGTGAGGTCGCCGACGAGCGCGAGGGCGGTTTCGGTCTCTCCGCGACGGGAGTCGATCGTCGCGCGCGCTGCCTCGAGGTCTGCCGGGGTCACCGGTTCGCCGTCCCCCGTGGCGGGTGCCGGGTGGGCCGTCGATCCGCACACCGCGCAGGGGGCGCCCTCGGTGAGCTGTGCCGCGAGCTCTGCTGCGTGCCCACTCAGTCGCCGCAGCAGGAGCTCGTCGTGCGCCACCGCCGCCGCAGTGTGTGCAGTGCTTGCAACGACGTGTGCCACGGTCGCTTCGTCGAGGCTGCGCGCGAGCGTGACGGCGGATGCCGCGGCTGTGCGGGCGGCCGTGACCCGCGTGAGCGTAGCCGAGGCCGAGTCGGCCCGCCCCGCGAGCACTGCCGTCGTGGTGATCTGGCCATTCAGCAGTTCGAGTCGCTCGGGCAGGGCGGCGCCGAGTTCGGTTGCCTCGGTGAGATCGGCGTCGATCGTCGCGCGCTTTGTCGTGAGCTGCGCGATGCTGGCGTCGAGCCGGGGCAACAGCTTCTCCTGCGCAAGCACGTCGGCGAGGGTGCCGAGTCTGGCCGAGAGCTCGTCAATGGTCTCGTCAACGAGTGCGACATCGCCGAGTGGTTCGTAGGCCGTGCGGGCGGCGGTTTCGGTCGTCTTCGCAGCGTCGAGTGCGGTGGTCGTTGTGCGCAGGGCGCCGATGAGGGGCCAGACCGGTGCCGCTCGGCGAGCCGCCTCGACGGTGGCCCTGGCATCCGCTATCTCGTGTTGTTGTGCCGCCAACTGGTCGAGCGTCGTCGCCGCCACGAGCCGGCGTTGCTGCAGCGTGCGCACGTCGAGGAGCCCCCGCAGTTCCATGTCGGCGACGCCGAAACGGAGGTCGGCCGCCTCGGCGGCCGTCTTTGCGGTGGAGTGCTGCTCGGCGAGACCCGCCAGCGCCGCCGCGAACCAGCCGGCGTCTGGCCGCGCAGGCGCCTCTTCGAGGTCGAGCAGGCGCGCGATCTGGGCGACGTGGTGGGCGAAGACCTCGTCGGCGGAGGCGAGCGACGCCTGCACGAGTTTGCGTCTGTCGTCGAGTGCCGCCTCCAGGCGCTCGAACCGCTTCGATCCGAACAGCGTGCGAAGTACGCCCTGTCGTTCGTCGTTCTTCGCGAGCAGAAACTCCTGGAAACGGTTCTGCGCGAGAAGCACGACCTGCAAGAACTGGTCTTTCGTGAGGCCGACTATTCGAGACAGCTCGTCGGCCACGTGCACCGGCTTCGCCGCGAGAACCCGCCAGGCGTCTTCACCAGCGACTGTGCCACCAGCGACTGTGACCCGAACCGAGAGGGATGCCTCGTGGGCCTGCTTTGCGACGCCCTCGCCGCGCTTCTTCGGCCTTTCGTATTCCGGCACGCGACGCACCCGATAGTCGCAGCCCCCGGCGCTGAACTCGAGTTCGACGAAGCTCGGGTCGTCGACGCGGCAGTGGTCGCTGCGGAGCTTGGACTGGGTGCCGTCGTAGCGGGGAACGCTGCTGTAGAGGGCGAAGCAGATCGCGTCGAGGATGCTCGACTTGCCGGCCCCGGTCTTGCCGGTGATGAGGAAGATGCCGTCGGTCGCGAAGCGGTCGAAGTCGACGACCTGCTCGTCGCGGTAGGGCCCGAAGCCCGCGATGGTCAGGGTGCGGATTCTCACGCGTTCGCCTCCTCTGCGGCCTGCGCCTCGATGGCATCGGCGATGAGCCCGCGCTCGTACTCGCTCGGTCCGAC
>JAODAY010000090.1 GCA_025463665.1 Microbacteriaceae bacterium | reverse complement strand
TACTCGGAACCAATCCGCTCTCGATCTCCGCTCCCAGCGCGAGTGACGAGCCGTTGACGCTCGACATTGCTACGAGCAGGATCGCCTACGGCAAAGTCGTTGCGGCTCTCAATGAAAAACAACCCATCCCCGAGGGCATGGCAGTCGACTCCGACGGGTATCCCACAACCGACCCTCAGAGGGCACTTGATGGGGCGCTTCTTCCGTTTGGGGAGCATAAAGGGTCAGGTTTGGCCGTGCTACTTGAAGCCATGTCGGTCATTCTGGGCGGTGGATCATTCGCCCGCGATGCCGTCGACATCTGGAGTGACCCGTCTTCGAGGATGAACACTGGACATCTGATGATCGTGATTGATGCCGATGCGTTCGGCGGAGTCTCGGCTGCCCAGGACAAGGTCGCGCTCTTACAGAAGCGGGTTCGTGATAGCAATCCAAGCGCGGGACCAGTGAACGCCCCGGGAGATGTCGAGGCAGGGAACGCTGTCCGCAACCGCGATAGCGTGCCTATCGACGAATCGACCGTCCATGCGCTCGTTGAGATGTCGTTAACGCTAGGCATTTCGATGCCGGTGGAGGAGAGACGCGGGTGAGAATAACTGTCACGGATTGCGACCACGAAAGCACAGAGATCGAGCGAGAGGTTGCGGAGTTGGCAGGCCACGAACTGTCAGTGACATCCGCGCGCACCGAAGATGAAGTCATCGCCGCAGCCGAAGGCGCGTCGGCGATCATCGTTCAATACGCGCCGGTAAGCCGGCGAGTGATTGAGGCGCTGCCGGCACTGCGCGCGATCGGCCGTTATGGGGTCGGATATGACACTGTGGACGTCGACGCAGCGACGGAGTGCGGTATAGCAGTCTGCACGGTTCCGGACTACGGCACTGACGACGTCAGTGACCATGCAATCGCGCTAGCGGTCGCACTGGCGAGACGAATCCCACAGCTTGACGCCGCTGTGCGTCGTGGGGAGTGGGAACTAGCCCCGGTCAAGCCGCTGCATCGCTTCTCCAGCAGAGTGTTCGCCGTGCTCGGCCTTGGCGCAATTGGTGCAGCGACCGCCCGTAAGGCCGCCGGGCTGGGTTTTCAGGTAATCGGGCACGACCCAGCTGTCGAGCCGGGCATAGTCACGTCCGAAGGCGTGCACGCCGTGACGCTCGATGAGTTGGTCTCACGCGCCGACGTGCTCTCTCTTCACGTGCCGCTTCTCGCTGCGACGCGACATCTGGTGGGGACGGAACTTCTGCGTTCGATGAAACCGGACGCGGTGCTCGTGAACACTTGTCGGGGCCCAGTTGTGGACACTGATGCGCTCGTCGCGGCGCTCCGCGAGAACGCCCTAGCTGGAGCCGCCTTGGATGTTTTTGAGGAGGAGCCCCTTCCTCGAGATCATGCACTTCGCACGATAGACAACGTCATTTTGACGCCTCATGCCGGGTGGTACAGCGAGGAGTCATACGTGGAACTCAAGCGACGGGTGGTTGAGAACGTGTGCGCGGTCCTTGCCGGGCGCACCCCCCGCAACATCGTCAACCCCGCAGTTCTAGAGAGCGAGTGATCAGATCTCGGCTGAGAGATCGCCCGCCGTTCGAAAAAGGGGCATCAGAGCACTGCTGTCATTTCATTGCGAGCGGTTACACAGCGCCGTGCGACCGGGTGCATTCTCTACTCAGCGATGGATAATCGTCGTCTTGGACTGACGTTCAACCGGCGCTGACAGCGGGGTCTCGAAAAGAAGGGTTGCAAGGCGAAGTGTCGGCGTGGTTCGGAAGCCCCAGTGTGACGAAACGTTTTGCGCAACTCGAACCTGTTGCGCCTCGAACGGATGCCGGCTTCATCCGCTTCGAACGCGACAATGTCCGACCTGCGAGCAACTCTCGTGGACCTGCTGTGTGAGACTGCTCATGAGGTCCTTATAGGGGGAGCGCAATGAACGGCGAGCTGGTTTTCACCGTGAATGGAGCAACGGCCGCTGCTGCGACGCCGATAGGTCTGGCGCAAGCGGGGCTAAGAGAACGGCAGCATCTTCACGGGTAGGTCATCGCCCACCCAGAGGTTCTGGGCTCGTCGATCGAGATCCTGGCGTTCGAATTTGGAAGCTGGACGGGCCACACGGGGGAGAGAGCGCGACCGGCTCGATGTGCTCGCATTGGACAGGGAGGGGCACCTCATCGTCGTTGAGCTTAAGCGGGATAAGGCGCCCGACACTGTCCCGTCAGCCCCTCCGACTGGGCTAACGTGACATCGCTTGGCAAGCGACAGCAGTGGCACCGAGCCCACTCGAGTGCGCCCCATCGTGGTCTTGCCGTTTGCGAGCGTGCCGACCTTTGAGCTGGACGGTCCTGAACCGTGGCTCAGTACCGAGACACCCCAGGACCGACGTCAATCCGGTGCCACTGATGCCGCTGCGCAGCGCTTGGCGAGCTGTCATTTCTTCCTCGAGAGGGCGACGGCCGCGATGATAATGGCGCCTCGTACGACCTGCTGTTGCGCGACGTCAAGTCCCGCAAGGATGAGTCCATTGTTGATGAGCCCCATAAACAGCGAGCCGAAGAGGGTGCCGATTATGGCGCCGCGTCCACCAAAAAGACTCGTGCCTCCCAAAATGACGGCTGCGATCACGGTCAGCTCGTCACCTTGTCCCCACTGGAAACGCCCGGACTCGAGACGGCCGGCGTAGAGCATTCCGGCCACTGCGGCAGCAACGCCCGAGATGAGCAACACTGTGAATTTGATTCGGGCAGTGTTGATGCCCGTGTAGGCGGCGGCGGTGGGGTTGCCGCCAGTGGCGAGCACCTTGCGCCCGAGCCCGGTGCGGTTCATCACGAGCCAGCCGACAGCTACCGCCACGATGGTCCAGACGAGTAAGCCTGGGACGGGACCGAAGTCCCCGCCGCCGAAAATCATCACGTAGAGGCGGTCAGTGATGGGCTGCGGCGCCGACGATGTGATCCACTGTGCAAGACCGGCCGCAAGGCCCAGCATGCCGAGCGTTACAAGAAACGAGGGGATTTTCAGCAAGGCGACGAGCCCGCCATTGACGGCTCCGATGACGGCGCCGGCGAGAAGGCCGGCAAGAATGCCCGGTACGAGACCGAATTGGGTCGTTGCCATGGCCGTGATGACCGATGCGAGACCGGCGATTGACCCCACGCTCAGATCGATTTCAGCGGTGGCGATCACGAATGTCATCGCCACGGCCATGATCGAAATAGTGGCCGTCTGTCGCACAATGTTGAGCATGTTGTTGGCAGACAGGAAGCCGTCATTGCCTAGGAAGATGGCGAAGAGGATGAACACTACGACGAAAGCTATGTAGATGATATTGCTGCGCCAGTCGAGCCGGGTTACGACGCGGGACGCGAAGGATGGCCGTACAACTGTTGTGGGGCTGCTCATGCTGCCTCTCCTTGAATGATGAGTTGAAGGTGCTCTTCGCTTTGGACGTCACTGCGGGCCAGCTCGCTATCGGAGCGCCCCTCTCGGATGACGACGATGCGGTCGGCGACCGCGAGCAGTTCGGGCAGTTCGGACGAGATGAAGAGCACGGCGTTGCCCTGGGAGGCAAAATCACGCACTATATCGAGGATTTCGGTCTTGGTTCCAATGTCCACGCCAGCGGTGGGCTCGTCCATGACGAGGATGCGCGGCTCGGTGTTGATCCACTTCGCTACGACGACCTTCTGCTGGTTGCCTCCCGAGAGCTGACTCATGGGCGAGTAGGGATCGGCGACTTTCACCGCAAATCGGCCGACGAGATGTTCGGTGAGCTCTCGCAGTTTTCGAGGGGAGAGTAGGCCTTTGGACTTCAATCGGTGAAGGACCGGTAGTGTCAGGTTGTCCGACACGGAGTGCTCAAGAACTAGACCCTGCTCGCGGCGGTCTTCGGGGATGAGGGCGACGCCGGCGTTTTGGGCGGCTAACGGGGTAGCGAATCGCATCCGCTTCCCGTCGATATTCAGCGTTCCTTTGGTCGGGCGGTCCATTCCCGCCACCACGCGAGCGAACTCGGTCCGCCCGCTGCCCATGAGACCGGCTAGACCGACGATTTCTCCCGCTCGGATGGTTAGGCTCACCGACTGGAGGACGGTGCTGCTAGCGATATTCTCTGCCGCCAGCAGAACCGGAGCGTCGACGGTCAGCCCCCGGTCGCGATAGATCAAGTCGGAGGCGAGCCGCCGCCCGATGATGGCCTCGATAATCCCAGCTGCACTCAGCTCAGCCACCGGGGCGGCAAGCACGACGCGGCCGTCGCGAAGGACCGTGATCCGGTCAGCGACGCGGCGTATCTCGTCCATCCGATGCGATATATAGACGATGGCAATACCGCGGCTTTTGAGCGTCTGAATTAGATTGAAGAGGTTCTCGACTTCGTGCTTGGCGAGGCTAGCTGTCGGCTCGTCCATCACGAGGACGCTAGCGTTTTTCGCGAGAGCCTTGGCGATCTCGACCAGTTGCCAATAAGCGGTGCCGAGCTCCTCGACCCTGGCTCGTGGATCGATGTGCACGCCAAGGCCGTCGAATAGCTCTTTAGCTGCGCGTTCGGCTGCGCGGTCGTCGATGAGGCCGCCCGCTCCCTTGATTTCGCGGTTGAGAAAGATATTCTGCGCAACTGTCATCGATGGGATAAGGCTGAACTCCTGAAACACCATGCCGATTCCAGCTTTCTCTGCATCGGCCGTGTTGCGAATGTCAACTGCCTCGCCGTTCACCGCGATGGTGCCGGAGGTGATCGGGTGCACGCCCTGCAGCACTTTCATAAGGGTTGACTTGCCTGCGCCATTTTCTCCTGCCAGTGCGTGTACTTCGCCAGCCACAATGTCCATGTCCACGGACTTCAAAACCGCGACCGGTCCGAAGCTCTTGACGATGGCTCGCATGGTCACCACGGGTGGCCCAAGTGGGGTTTCAGGCATCTGATAAGCCCGCTTTTGTGATGTCAGGGACTGTGACCCACTGATTCGTGCGACCTGACTCGAGGATGGCCTCGTCGACGAGCGCAGCTCGGTAACCGTCGGCAAAGTTCGGTGTCACCGTGCCGCCCTCGGCGACTGCCTTCAAGAAGTCATGGGCCTCAATGATTTTGGTTTCGCCGTAGCCGATGCCTATCGCGGGGATCGGCCACAAGAATTCGCCATAGGGCGTGTTCGGTCCGGTGTAAACGGTGCGGAACCCGCGGCGATCGGCGGGGTCATTCTTGAATGCCACCTGCAACTCGTCTCGATTCTCGTAGTTGAAGAAAATCGATCCCTCAGTGCCGTGGATTTCAAAGGTGATGTAGTTATTGCGGCCCCAAGCGTTTCGCGTGGCCTCGATCGAGCCCACGGCGCCGCTGTGGAATCGAACGAGCGACATCGCCTCGTCGTCCACATCGACTGCGCCGCGCGGACCGTCAATCTTCGTGGAGCCGCCGAGTGCGTCCAACCCACCCGATTGCAATGGGCGGTCGGCGATGAACGTGGATACCACTGAGGTGACCTCGGAGATCTCGCCTACGAGGTAGCGAGCGAGGTCGACGACGTGGGAACCGATGTCCCCGACGGCACCTGAGCCGGCGATGTCCTTCTTGAATCGCCAGCTGAGCGGCGAGTTCGGGTCGGCACTCCAGTCTTGAAGATACGTGCCGCGGAAGTTCAATATGTCGCCGATCGCGCCTTCGTCGATGTACTTTTTCGCAAGGGCCACCGCAGGAGTCCGGCGGTAGTTGAACGCGACAGCTGTCACGACCCCGGCCTTCTTCGCCGCCTCATACATGCGGCCGGCTTCTTCGGCCGTTGGGGCGAGTGGCTTCTCACAGATGATGTGTTTGCCGGCCTCGGCTGCCGCGATGGCGATCTCGGCGTGCAGATTGTTCGGAGTGGCGATGTCGATCACGTCGATTGACGGATCGTTGATGACGTCGCGCCACGAAGACGAGAAGCCCTCCCATGAGTATCGCTCGGCCGCAGTGCGGGCTAACTCATCCGTGACGTCGACGACGATCTTCTTCACGGGTCGCGCTGGCGAGGGCCAGAAGAACATAGGCATGGCAGCGTAGGCGAGTGAGTGTGCTTTGCCCATGAAACCGCCGCCGATCATGGCGATGTTGATGTCTTGCATGTCTGCCTTTCATGCGTGCGGCTTGGCCGCAGCGGGGTAGAAGCTATAGGTGTTTCCGCGGAACGTG
>JAODAY010000023.1 GCA_025463665.1 Microbacteriaceae bacterium | reverse complement strand
GGGCGTCGGCGGCGAGAGCGGACTGGCTTCGGTCGGCCGCGACTCGTGGCCGACGCCCGCGGTGTTTCCGACGCCGGGCAGCGTGATTCCCGTGGTGATCGGGACCATTCCGCTGAGGCGCTCGGGCGACAGCACGCGAAGCACGTCCTCCCTCGTCATGAGCCCCGCCGAGACGCACAGGTCGGCGATCGAGGCGTTGGTCGTGAGCGCCGTGTGGGCGAGGGACGCGGATGCCGCGTAGCCGATGAACGGCGTGAGCGCGGTGACGACCCCCACCGACGACTCCACCTGCTGTGCGAGCCGCGCGACATTCGCCGTGATGCCGTCGATGCAATTGACGCGCAGCGTGTAGCAGGCGTTCGTCATCCAGGCGATCGACTGCAGGATCGAGTGGGCGATCACCGGTTCGAAGGCGTTGAGCTGCAACTGGCCGGCCTCCGCCGCCGCCGTCACCGTGGCATCCGCCCCGATGACGCTGAAGGCGACCTGGTTGACGACCTCGGGAATAACCGGATTGACCTTGCCCGGCATGATCGACGAGCCTGCCTGCCTGGGCGGGAGGTTGATCTCGCCTATGCCGGCCTGGGGTCCCGAGCTGAGCAGGCGCAGGTCATTGCAGATCTTCGACAGTTTCACGGCGGCACGCTTCAGTGTGCCGCTGACCGTCATGAAGATGCCGGCATCGGAGGTGGCCTCGATGAGGTCGGGCGAGGTCACCATGTGGACGCCGGTGAGCTCGATGAGCTGCTCGCGAACCGCGTCGGCGTAGCGGGGGTCGGCGGTGATTCCCGTACCGATCGCCGTGGCCCCCATGTTGATCTCGTTGAGCCACGGGATCGTTTCGCCGAGGCGGTCATAGTCCTCGGTCAGGGTGTGGGCGAAGCCCCGGAACTCCTGGCCCAGCGTCATCGGCACGGCGTCCTGCAGCTGGGTGCGGCCGACCTTGAGCACGTCGTTGAATTCGGTCCCCTTCGCCGCGAGGGCCGCGGTGAGCAGCTTGTGCTCGGCGAGGAGCCGCTGGATGCCGAACACCATGGCGAGTTTGATCGCGGTCGGGTAGACGTCGTTGGTGCTCTGACTGCGATTGACGTCGTCGATCGGGCTCAGGTGCGCGTAGTCGCCGCGCTCGAAGCCCATGATTTCGAGGCCGCGGTTGGCGATGATCTCGTTCGTGTTCATGTTGGTGCTCGTGCCCGCGCCGCCCTGGATGACGCCCACGCAGAACTGCGGATGCAGCGCGCCCTCGACGATCTCCTCGCAGACGCGGTCGATGATGTCGGCCTTGGCCTGGGAGAGCACGCCGATCTGCGCGTTCGCGCGCGCGGAGGCCTGCTTGACCCGTGCCAGGGCGCGGACGAGGTCGGGATAGACCGACACCGCACGTCGCGTGACCGGGAAGTTCTCCAGCGCACGGGCCGTGTGGATGCCCCAGTAGGCGTCTGCGGGGATCTCCATTGATCCGAGCGAATCGGTTTCGGTTCGAGTGGTAGTGGGGGGCGCTTGTGGCGCTGGGGTGTTCGGCATGGTTGTCACCGTAGGTCTCCTTCGACTGTGGGATCCAGCCTAACGAGTGTGGTGAGAGCCCCGACGTCGCCGCGTGGACGCCCCGGCGGGCGCACGGCCGGGACGACCTAGTGGAAGGCCGGAATGATGAGGTACACGCCGTAGACGATCACTGCCGCGCACGCGACGAAGCACCCGATTCCGGCGCTCCGCCTCCACCCGGTGGCACGGTCGGAGAGCCGAAGGCCGAGCGAGTACAGCGTCACGACGGCGCTCGCCGAGACGAGTGTCGCCACAACGACGACGAAGAAGGCCGGCCAGTCGATCGTCATGATGCGTCTCCCCTGTTCGGGTCGGTCGTCGGGTTCTGTTGTTCGAGGCGGCGGCGCTCGTTGCGTTGGCGCTGCTTGCGAGAGACCTTGGGTCGCACCAGCACCGTGGGTTCGTCGTGGATGTTTCGCGCGTCTACCCGCGTGCGGCGGGAGATGATGAAGATCGTCACGATGATGCCGACGGCAACGACCGTGTCGACCGCGATTCCGATCGGGCCGGAGAGGGCGACGAATGCGGCCAGGGCCCCGACGAGTCCGGCGGCGGGGATGGTGATGAGCCAGCCGATGCCGATGCGTCCGGCGGTGCGCCAGCGCACCGATGCGCCCTTGCGGCCGATGCCGGTGCCGATGACCGACCCCGACGACACCTGCGTGGTCGAGAGTGCGAAGCCGAGGTGCGAGGAGGCGAGGATCGTGGCGGCCGTCGAGGCTTCCGCGGCGAATCCCTGCCCGGGCTCGATCTCGGTGAGTCCCTTGCCCATCGTGCGGATGATGCGCCAGCCACCCGTGTAGGTGCCGAGGGCGATGGCGAACGCACAGACTGCGATGACCCAGAACTCCGGTCCGGAGCCGGTCGCCTGGAAGCCCCCCGCGATGAGGGCGAGGGTGATGACGCCCATCGTCTTCTGGGCGTCGTTGGTGCCGTGGGCGAGGGAGACGAGAGACGAGGTGAAGATCTGGCCACGCTTGAATCCGTTGCGCTGGCGCTTCTTGGTGATGCCGTAGATGATCTTCGTCGCGAGCAGCGCCACAATGGCCGCCGTGACCGGAGCAAGAAGCGCCGGCAACACGACCTTCGACATGAGCACGCCCAGATCGACCGAACCGAAGCCGGCGCCGACGATGGCGGCACCGATGAGTCCGCCGAAGAGGGCGTGGCTCGAGCTGGATGGAAGGCCGAGAATCCAGGTGACCATGTTCCACAGCGTCGCGCCGATGAGACCGGCGAAGATCATGACCGGGGTTATCTGCACTCCCCCGTCACCCTCCCGGATGAGACCGCCCGAGATCGTATTCGCCACCTCGGTGGAGAGGAACGCACCGAC
>JAODAY010000397.1 GCA_025463665.1 Microbacteriaceae bacterium | reverse complement strand
CGAGTGATGGAGAGCTAAAAGGCACCATCGCCCCAGTGTCCAGTGGTTCGCCATGGTGCGCGCGCCCTTGACGAAACTCACGATGCGTGGCAGAAACGCGCTGAGGATGACTCCGGGAAAAGGCCTTTCGAGCGGGAGAAGCCGAGTGCTAGGTTCGCAGCATGACCCCGCAGGAGCTGGAGAATCTCGCCCACCTGCGACGTGCCCGCGACCTCATCGACCGCGAGTACGCCCACCCGCTCGACGTGCCGACCATGGCCCGCGCGGCGCTCATGTCGCCCGCACATTTCTCGCGCCGATTCCGTGCCACCTACGGCGAGACGCCGTACAACCACCTCATGACCCGCCGCATCGAGCGCGCGATGGCGCTGCTGCGTTCGGGCTCGAGCGTGACCGACGCGTGCATGGCGGTCGGCTGCACCTCGCTCGGTTCGTTCAGCTCCCGGTTCACCGAGGTGGTGGGGGAGACGCCGAGCGTCTACCGCGACCGCACTCACTCCGCGGTCGCCGCGATGCCCTCCTGCGTCGCGAAAACGCACACGCGCCCCCGCCGCGCGGCGGCGCAGCCCCACGCGCCCGATCGACCGAGCAGGATCGAAGAAGCGCTCACGGGGGCCGCGGCCTAACGTCGAGGTCATGACAACCTCACTGCAGTACTGCAACATCACCGTCAACGACGTCGACGAGTCGATGGCCTTTTACGGCGATGCCCTCGGGCTCCGGGTTCGCAACGACGTCGCCTCCGGCGGCTTCCGCTGGGTCACCATGGGCAGCGACGCCCAGCCGGGCCTCGACATCGTGCTCTCGGTGCCCCACGCGGGCCGGTCGCAGGCCGACGGCGACGCCCTTCAGGAACTCCTCACCAAGGGAGTCCTTCCCATGATGGTCTTCCGCGCCGACGACCTCGACGCGACCTTCGAACGGCTGCGCGCCTCTGGTGCGGAGGTGCTCCAGGAACCGATCGACCAACCGTGGGGACCGCGCGACTGCGCGTTCCGTGACCCCTCGGGCAACACCGTGCGGGTAGCGCAGGCACCCGCCGCCTGATGGGGCCAAACCTGCTAAACTCCCAAGGTTGCCGTAGAACGGCCGCGGATAAAGAGAGCTCGGGCATTCGCCACAGGGCACCGCGCAACGAGGGAAAGGGGTCATCTATGCCTTTAGCACCAGATGCCAAGAAAGCAATCATCGACGAGTTCGCCACTCACCCAGGTGACACGGGAAGCCCCGAAGTGCAGGTCGCTATGCTGACCGCGCGCATCAAGGACCTCACCGAGCACTTGAAAGAGCACAAGCACGACCACCACTCACGTCGTGGACTGCTTCTGCTGGTCGGCCAGCGTCGTCGCTTGCTCGGCTACCTGTCTGACGTTGACATCACGCGCTACCGTACGCTCATCGAGCGTCTCGGCCTGCGTCGATAACGACGAGCGTCTTTCGACACGACAGACCGCTGAGACTTCTCAGTTCTTGGCACAAGGGTCGTCATCCGTCATGGATGGCGGCCCTTGTGGTTTTAAGCGGATGCCACGGCCCGGGCGCAGAGCCGAGCCGCCCGCGCACACCGAAGTACGCTGTATCCCGTGAGAAACCCCTTCGCGAGAAAGCCCCAGTCCGGCGACTACCCCAAGGGCGACGCCGGCGCAGGCAGCTTCGACGACTACGCCTTCGACCTCATTCCGAAGAACAAGCAGGTGGTTGTGGTGCTCGCCGGCAGCGAACCCTTCCGGGACGAGATCGCACGGGTCGAATCCGCGGGTTCTGAGGAGCTTCAGGTCTTCATCGCCAAGCGCACGGTCGAGGAGGAGCGCACCGACGCGGCCATGCCCGTGCGGTTTTTCATCGACAGCCGCATGACCGGAATCGTCGGCTTCGTGCCGCGCGGCCTCGAGCCGGTAATGCTCGTGGCGCTCGGCCGGCTCGAGCCGGCCGGACGGCCGTCGCGTATCCCCGCCGAAATCAGACGCACCAAGACGGGCCTGCGCGTGGCTCTCCTCATGGGCAAGACCCGCTAGCCCGATTACGTCGTTCGCTGTAGCGTCGGGTCATGCGGGCACAAGCGAGCGAAACGGAACACGACTCCGACGACATCGAGTTCGTGGAGACGGTGGCCGACGCCCTCGCCGCGATGCCCGCCGTGCAGGCGGTGGCGCTGGGCGGATCCCGCGCCAGCGGTACGGAGCGCGCCGACAGCGATTGGGACTTCGCCGTCTACTACCGGGGCATCTTCGAACCGCGGGTTCTCGCGGAACTCGGGTGGTCGGGCCAGGTGTCCGAAGTCGGCGGCTGGGGCGGGGGAGTCTTCAACGGGGGCGCCTGGCTCACGATCGACGGTCGCCGGGTCGACGTGCACTATCGGGACCTCGAGGTGGTCGAGCACGAGCTGCGTCAGGCGCGCGCGGGCCGCTTCCACATCGAGCCGCTGATGTTCCACCTGGCCGGCATCCCGAGCTATCTCGTCGTCGGCGAACTCGCGAGCAACCGTGTGCTGCGCGGCTCGTTGCCCCGCCCGGAATACCCGGCCGCCCTGCGCGAGGCGGCGCCGCGGCTGTGGGCCGACAGGGCGCGCATGACCCTCGACTACGCGGGCGGCAGCCACGCGCCATCCGCCCGCCTCGCCCAGTGCGCGGGACTCATCGTCGTGGCGGCGAGCCAGTGCGCCCACGCGGTGCTCGCCGACCGCGGCGAGTGGGCGACGAACGAGAAGACCCTGCTCGAGCGCGCGGGTCTGCGCGGCGTCGACGAGGTCGTCGCCGCGCTCGAGCCCGACCCGGACTCGCTGCTCGCGGGCGTCACGGCCACGCGCGCGCTCTTCGGCGAGCGCTTCGAGCACGAGTGGTTCGACCTGCGCTGAGTCCGTGTGCCTCAGCCGCGCCGTGCGCGCCGATACGACGGCTCGCGCAGCAGGCGAGTCCACTCGTAGGTTGTCGCGCCGGGGGGCACGCGCATGAGCGGATCGAGGCGCAGCTCATCCGAATCGCCCCGTCGGGTCAGCAGTCGCAGCTCCGCGAATCGATGCCACTTCGAGCGCACTCCCGAGTGGTAGACGTCGAGCGTCCACTCGCCGGTGACGGGGTCGATGGCGCCGCGTGGGCGAGCCGCGACGAGCACCGGTCCCTGGGTTCCCCCATAGGGCATGAGCGAACCGAACCAGGCGCTCGCGGGCGAGCGGTGCAGTGCCAGCAGAAAACGGCCGGGGAATCCGCGGCCGGTGCTGGAGAGATTGACGTCGACCGCGCCGTGTGCCTGGTCGATGCGCAAGCCCAGCCCCAGCACATCGGGCATCGACTCGGGCAGCCCGGCGCCGCGCGACAGGCGTGCGGTCACGCCCTCGCGTCCTGACGCCGGGGGCTCGTCGATGAAACGGATCCCCGCCGGAGCGCCGGCGGTGCGTGTCCACACCATTTCGCCTCTCAACACCACACCCCGGGAATGGATGGGGCGCGGTCGGCGAAAAACGAGGACACCGGCGATGACAGCGGAGAGCAGTCGTCCGCCGACGCGGGCGGCAGCGAGGAGGGGGCGAGGATTCACAGGCTCCATCAGACAGGATGTCGCGGCAGAAGGCCACCCCGGGGCCCGGGCGGCGCCCGCGGAGGTTCCGCGCGGGGAGGCGCCGCGCTTCGGGCGTAGCATTGTGCCCGGGAAAGAGGGTGCGCACGAGTGGCGGTACGAGACGAAATTCTGAGGCTCGTGACGCTCGGACCGAGCCCGGTGCGCTGGCCGACCGCCGTTCAGGCCGCGCTGGCCGTGGGCATTCCGGTCGCAGTGTTCACCCTGCTGGGCCGCACCGATCTCGGCCTCCTCGCCTCCGCCGGGGCGTTCACCGCGCTCTATCTCGGAAACCGCAGCCGCAGGGAGCGGGCACTCCTGCTCCCCATCATCGCCGTCGCCTTCGTCGTCTCCTCGGCCCTCGGGGTGGTCTCCGCGGGCAGCCACATCACCAGCCTCATCGCACTCTTCGGCGTCGCGGTGCTCGCTACAGTGCTCGCCCTCGGGCTCAGCATCGGACCGCCCGGCCCGCTGTTCTTCGCGCTCGTCACCGGAGTCTCGACCTATCTCGCCGCGCCCGCGTCGCTCGGCGGCAAAGCCATAAGCGGCTGGCTCATCGTCGGCATGCTCGCCCTCGGCACTGTCATCGCCTACCTCATCGTGATTGCGCCCCTCCTCGTGCCCGCGAGCAGGTCGCGCGACAGGATACTGTACGAGAACCGCGCGCCGTATCGCCTGAGCTTCGGGGGCGCGGATCGCGCCATCGTGTACCGGCTCGTCGCGGCATCCGCCCTCGCACTTCTCATCTCCTCGCCCCTCGGAGTCACCCGTGCCTACTGGGTGCTGGTGACGGTCATGGCGATCCTGCAGAACGGGCACCAGATCAGGGTGAGCGCCCTGCGCGGCGTGCACCGGCTGCTCGGAACGCTCGTCGGTGTCGGGCTGTACGCCGCACTCATGCTGCTGCATCCGCAGGGCCTGTGGCTCGCACTCATGCTCGCGCTGCTGCAGTTCAGCGTGGAGATGGTGGTCGTGCGCAACTACGGCCTCGCGCTGGTGCTCATCACGCCGCTGGCGCTGACCATCTCGACCCAGGGGCATCCGAGCGATCTCGGGGGCATCATCACTGAGCGCGTCTTCGACACCCTGCTCGGCGCGGGCGTCGCGTTCGTCGTACTCGTGGCCGCGTATCTCGTGCGAAAAAGGAATATCCATTCCCCTGCATTCAAATGACCGCGTGCGCCGGTAGTACCTAATACACGGCGAGAACGCCCCGATCATTAGGAGCCGAGTGTGCTCGCCGGCCCGCTCGACCTCGATCGCGCGCCGGAGGGCGGCGACTTCCGCGAGGCGAGGCTCATCACCGACGACGCGACGTCGCTCGTGAGCCTCGGCGTGCTGCGCGACGCGACTTCACGATTCCCGACGACATCGAACTCGAGAGGTACGACCTCGTCGACGTTTCCGCCGAGAGCGACGACGGCAATCCCCTGATTCTCGGCACCGTGCCCGGCATACCCGGTGGGCCCGCTAGATTTGCGGCGCGAACGGGTTCACGATTGGTACGTGAGAACGAGGGCGTTCCGGGTGGTGGCCAGCGTGGCATCCGTTGTCGCGCTCGTCGCCTGCCTGTCGGCGTGCGCGTCTCCGAGCGAGCCCCCGGGGGGACCGACCACCCAGCAGATCCAAGCCGCGGTCGACGAGCGGCTCGACCGTCAGTGGGAGATCTCGGGACTCCAGGGGGAGTGGCCTAGGCCGCTCGTCGCGGTGCAGAAGGTGCAGAACTCGGGCCAGTGGAACCCGGAACTCGGAGTGTGCCTGCGCGAGGGCGGCATTCGTGACTGGGGATACGCGACGCGCGAGGGGCTGCGCATGCACAATGCCGTCGCGACGCCCGAGCAGCAGATGCTGATGTACATCTGTTTCGCCCGGTACCCGACGATCGACCTGCTGTCGCACGAGCAGCTCGACTACATCTACGACTACTTCGTGCGCTGGCTCGTGCCGTGCCTCGAACTGCACGGCTATCGACTGTCGGATGCGCCCAGCAGGACACAATTCGTCGCCCGGTCGCTCGTGGGCAACGGGGTCTGGAATCCGTATCACGCCATCGCCCGCTTTCCCTCGTCGCCCGAAGAGCAGTCGAGTCTGCTCGAGGACTGCTCGCCGACGATCTCCGGGGTGCCCGGCTGGTCGAGTTGAACGGGGAATCGCGGCGGAATACCCGCGGGTGCCGCGCCGTTGGGTAACGTATATACAAACGCATCGACTTGCGCCACACCCCGGGAGGGCACTCATGCAGTTCGGAATCTTCAGCGTCAGCGACATCACGACCGACCCCACGACGGTTCGCACGCCCTCCGAGGGCGAGCGCATCAAGGACATCGTCACGATCGCGCAGAAGGTCGAGGAGGTCGGAATGGACGTGTTCGCCCTCGGTGAGCACCACAACCCGCCGTTCTTCTCGTCGTCGCCCACGACGACGCTCGCGTACATCGCCGCCAAGACCGACAACCTCCTGCTGTCGACCGCCACGACCCTGATCACGACCAACGACCCGGTGAAGATCGCCGAAGACTTCGCCATGCTGCAGCATCTCGCCGACGGTCGGGTCGACCTCATGATGGGGCGAGGCAACACCGGCCCGGTCTACCCCTGGTTCGGCAAGGACATTCGCGACGGCATACCGCTCGCCATCGAGAACTACGCGCTGCTGCACCGCCTCTGGCGCGAGGAGCACGTGGACTGGCAGGGCAAGTTCCGCACGCCGCTCGAGGGTTTCTCATCGACGCCGCGCCCGCTCGACGACGTGCCGCCCTTCGTCTGGCATGGCAGCATCCGCTCGCCCGAGATCGCCGAGCAGGCCGCCTATTACGGAGACGGGTTCTTCGCCAACAACATCTTCTGGCCGAAGGAGCACTACATGAAGCTCATCGGCTACTACCGCGCGCGCTTCGAGCACTACGGCCACGGCACGGCCGAGCAGGCGATCGTCGGTCTCGGCGGCCAGGCGTTCATGCGCAAGAACTCGCAGGACGCCGTCACCGAGTTCCGCCCGTATTTCGACAACGCGCCCGTCTACGGCCACGGCCCCTCGATGGAGGACTTCACCGAGCAGACCCCGCTCACCGTCGGCAGCCCGCAGCAGGTCATCGACCGCTATGCCGCGATGCGCGAGTACTACGGCGACTACCAGCGTCAGCTGTTCCTCATGGACCACGCCGGCCTGCCGCTCAAGACGGTGCTCGAACAGCTCGACCTGCTCGGCGAAGAGGTCGTCCCCGTGCTCCGCAGGGAGTTCGCGAAGAACCGCCCCGCCGCTGTTCCCGACGGACCGACGCATGCGGCTCTCGTCGCCGGGCGCGACGCTGCGCGGGCGGATGCCGCGGCCGCACCCGCGCGCGACGTCTCGGTATCCGGCTGATGACCGCCGGCGCGCGTCGGGTCGTCGCGACGCGCGCTGGAAGGTAATCCGTCCAGATCCGGCTCCTGCTGGTACTCTGGACGAGAAACACAACGGAGCAGGCAGGCACGACGCTGGCCAGTGGTGGTGAATTCCCGGGTAGCCCGGTGGTTTTCTACTGTTGGTCAGACACGCGCCCCACTCTGGGGAATACGCGCGTACACAAATCTGACTGTGTCATCACGCCCTCCCTGTTCCTCGACGAGTCCGTTCCACACGGGAACTGACGTAAAACAAAGAGGAGAAACCCCCACTATGGAGGGTCCAGAAATCAAGTTCGCCGAAGCCGTTCTCGACAACGGCAAGTTCGGCACGCGCA
>JAODAY010000390.1 GCA_025463665.1 Microbacteriaceae bacterium | reverse complement strand
TCGAGCAGGGCGTCGACGGATTCCTTATCGCCGTGCACCACGTTGAAGACGCCGTCGGGCAGGCCGGCTTCCGCAAAGAGTTGGGCCATCCAGATGGCCGCGGAGGGGTCCTTCTCGCTCGGCTTGAGCACGACGGTGTTGCCCGCGGCGATGGCGAGCGGGAAGAACCACAGCGGCACCATCGCCGGAAAGTTGAAGGGGCTGATGATTCCGACGACGCCGAGCGGCTGCCTGGTGGAGTAGACGTCGACTCCGGTCGAGACGTTCTCGCTGTACTCCCCCTTGGCCAGGTGCGGCATCGCGGTCGCGAACTCGACGACCTCGAGGCCGCGGGCGACCTCACCGAGCGCGTCGGAGGTGACCTTGCCGTGTTCGTTGGTGAGAATCGCGGCGACCTCGTTCCTGCGCGCGTTGAGCAGCTCGCGGAACGCGAACATGACTCCCTGGCGCTTCGACCACGGCGCCCCCGCCCAGTCGGGGAACGCGGCCTTGGCGACCTGCACCGCGGCATCGACGTCGGCGGTCGTCGCGAGGCGCACCTCGCGCTGCACCTGGCCGAGCGCGGGATTGTAGATGGGTGACGTTCTGGTCGATTCGCCGCTGAATGAGGCACCGTTGACCCAGTGTTCGACTATGTCCATGGCAGCACTCTAACGCCTGCCCGTTCCGCGTCGAGGGGCTGATTCGCGGGCTGTTGGCGCGCGCGACAGGCAATGTCGCCGGCCGCTGGGACACTGGCGACATGGACCCCATACTCTCCCTCCTGCTCGGACTCGCTCTCGGTCTTGCGCTCGGGCTGGTCTGGGGCGTGCTCGTCGCCCGTTCCAGGCCCACCGCGCCCGCGAGCGTCGAGGTGCTCAGCGAGCTCAAGGCAGAGGCCGCCGCAGCGGATGCCACGGCCGTCGCCCTGCGCGAGCAAGTCGAGCAGCTGCTCGACCAGCAGCGCGCGGTGCAGAGCCGAGAGCGCGACGAGAGCCGCGTGCTTGAGGCACTCAGTCCCGTGCAGGAGACGCTGCGCACGATGCAGCAGACGGTGGCCGACCTCGAGGCGCAGCGCAGCCGCCAGCACGGGCAGCTGAGCGAGCAGCTCAAGAACGCGACCGAATCGGAAGAGCGACTGCGCGGCACCGCCGAGTCGCTCGCTTCGGCGCTGCGCAACAACGCGACGCGCGGCGTGTGGGGCGAGACCCAGTTGCGCAACGTGGTGCAGGCCGCCGGGCTCATCGAGCGGGTCGACTTCGACGTGCAGTCGAGCATCACCTCGGAGTCGGGTGCCGGCCGACCAGACATGATCGTGCACCTGCCCGGCGGCAAGCAGATCGCCGTCGACGCGAAGGTCCCGTTCAACGCCTATCTCGAGGCCTCGCAGATCGCGGTGACCGCGACGGGCGAGGAGGGGGCGCGGCGTGAGCACCTGATGAAGCAGCACGTGCGCGCCGTACGCGCCCACATCGACGCGCTCGCGGCGAAGGCCTACTGGACTGGCTACTCGGCATCCCCGGAGTTCGTGATCGCGTTCATCCCGAGCGAGTCGCTCGTCTCCTCCGCCATGGAGGCCGACCCGAGCATCATGGACTACGCCTTCAGCAAGCGGGTCGCCCTCGCCTCCCCCGTCTCGCTCTGGTCGGTGCTCAAGACCGTCGCCTACACCTGGCAGCAAGACGTGCTCACCGAAGACGCCAAGCAGCTGTTCGACCTCGGCAAGGAGCTGTACCAGCGGCTGTCGACCCTGTCGGAACACGCAGACAAACTGCGCCGCTCCATCGAGTCGACCGTCACGAGCTACAACCAGTTCGCGAATTCGCTCGAGAGCCGCGTGCTCGTGACCGCGCGCAAGCTCGGCGCCCTCGACGAGTCGAAGGTGATCGGCGCCCCCAAGATCATCGAGTCGAGCGCGAAGCCGCTCACCGCCGTCGAACTCGAGCCCCGGCTGCGAGAGCATCGGGCGGCGGATGAGTCGCTGCGCGATGATGCGGTGCCGGATGATGCGGTGCCGGATGCTGCGGTGCGGGATGCTGCGGTGCGGGAGCCGCGAAGCGCGTAGCCGCCGGGTACACCCCCTTATCGGTCGCCGCCGACCCGGGCGCGGCGCTGTGGTTAGCTCGATGGCACGAACAGGGCGCGGCGCACGTCGCGTCATCCGTCGCGTCGCACGTCGCGTCACAGATTAAGGAACCACACCGTTGCTCCCCCTCGCCGAACTGCACATGCACATCGAAGGTTCCATGGAGGCCGAACTCGTCGTCGCTCTCGCCCGTCGCAACGGCGTGGACCTGCCGACCTACGACGCCGCCGAACTGAAGCGCAGGTACCGCTTCGACGATCTGCAGTCTTTTCTCGACATCTACTACGCCAATCTCGCGGTGTTGCGCACCGAAGAGGACTTCTACGACCTCGGCCGCGCCTACCTCACGCGGGCGACCAGTGCCGGGGTGCGCCGAGCGGAGATGTTCTTCGACCTGCAGACCCACACCAACAACGGCATAGCCGCCGCCACAGTCTTCTGCGGCCTGACCGCGGCGATCGCCGACGCGCGGGCCTCGACCGGCATCTCGGCCGACCTCATCCTCTGCTTTCTGCGCGACCTCGGTGGCGACGCCGCCACGGCGACGCTGCGCTCGGCCCTGCCGTTCCGCGACCAGTTCATCGGCGTCGGACTCGACTCGGCCGAGCTCGGCTACCCGCCGTCGTTGTTCACCGACGCGTTCCGGCTCGCCGGCGCTGAGGGCCTGCACCGCGTCGCGCACGCCGGGGAAGAGGGCGGGCCCGACTACGTGCGGGAGGCCCTCGATCTTCTCGGCGTCGATCGCGTCGACCACGGCAACCGTGCGATGGAGGACGCCGACCTTGTAGCCCGGCTGCGCGACGAGCAGGTGCCCCTTACGGTGTGCCCGCTGTCGAACCTCGCCCTGAAGACCGCACCCCCGCGGCTCGGCGATCATCCGCTACGGCAGATGCTCTCGGAGGGCCTGCTCGTATCGATCAACAGCGACGACCCGGCCTACTTCGGCGGATACATCGACGACAACTTCTCCGCGATCACGGCCGCGCTGGCACTCACTCCCGTCGAGCTGGGTGTGCTCGCCGAGAACTCGTTCACGTCGTCGTTCCTGCCGGAGGCGGAGAAGGAGGCGATGCGTCTCGAGGTGCGCCGGGCGGTCTCCGACTAGCGGATGCCGCGGCCCCTGCCCGGGTCGGCCCTGGAATCGGCTGCGGGCACTGCCGCCGTGCCTCCGCTACAGCCACTTTTCTGCGAGGTGTTCGCCGACCACGCGGCGCACGGTTCCCGAACGCCCGCGCAGCACGATGCTCTCGGTGCGGATGCCGGGGCCGCTCTTGCGCACACCGTCGACGAGCTGGCCGTCGGTGACGCCCGTTGCCACGAAGTATGTGTTGTCGCTCGTGACGAGGTCGTTCACCTCGAGCACGCGGTCCAGGTCGTGCCCGGCGTCGATGGCCTTCTGCCGTTCGTCGTCGTCGCGCGGCAGGAGGCGGCCCTGGATGAGGCCGCCGAGTGCCTTGAGCGCGCACGCGGTGATGATGCCCTCCGGTGTTCCGCCGGTGCCGACGCACATGTCGATGCGAGTGCCATGCATCGCCGCGTTGATGCCGCCCGCGACGTCGCCGTCGAGCATGAGCCGGGTGCCTGCACCGGCCTCGCGAATCTCGTCGATGAGACCCGCATGGCGGGGGCGGTCGAGCACGGCGACGACCATGTCGGCGACATCCTTTTTCTTCGCCTTGGCGAGCGCGCGAATGTTCTCACCGATCGGCTTGCGCAGGTCGACGACGCCGTGGCCCTCGTGGCCGGTGACGATCTTCTCCATGTAGAACACGGCGCTCGGGTCGTACATGCTGCCCCGGTCGGCGACGGCGATCATGCTGAGCGCGTTCTGGCGTCCGGCCGCGGTGAGGGAGGTGCCGTCGATGGGGTCGACCGCGATGTCGCACGAGGGGCCCGTGCCGCTGCCGACGTGCTCGCCGTTGTAGAGCATCGGCGCGTGGTCCTTTTCGCCCTCGCCGATCACGACGACGCCGTCGAAGTCGACAGTGCCGAGGAATTTGCGCATCGCGTCGACGGCGGCGCCGTCCGCCGCGTTCTTGTCGCCGCGACCGATGAACGGCACGGCACGGATGGCCGCAGCCTCGGTGGCGCGCACGAGTTCCATGCCGAGGTTGCGGTCGGGGTTGGTGAAGAGGGTTCCTGTTTCCGGGCTCACTGTAGGGGTTTCCTTACGGTTGAAGTCGCGGCGCTGTGGTGGGATTCAGGCAGAATCAACGTCGCAGTCACCTTACCGCGACGCCGAGTGGGGTCGCCTGCCGTCGCCCGCCACCGGCCCCCGTCGGCTGCCGTCGCCCCCGTCGGCTGCCGTCGCTCCCGTCGACTGCCGTCGGCTGGATAGACTTTCCCCGACCAGCCGAGTTTTTCGAATAAGTCAACACTGGAGGCCCCCGCCATGCCCTTCGCAACCCCGGAGCAGTAGGCCGAAATGCTCGACTCGGCGAAGTCCTCCGGATTCGCCTATCCCGCCATCAACGCGTCGTCGTCGTCGACGGTGAACGGCATCCTGCAGGGCCTGACCGAGGCCGGTTCTGACGGCATCATCCAGGTCACCACGGGCGGCGCCGACTTCTTCGCCGGCCAGAAGGCCCAGGCCGCCTCGGGCAGTGCCCGCGCAACCGGTGCCCTCGCGTTCGCCGCATTCGCGCACGAGGTCGCGAAGAACTACCCCATCACCGTTGCCCTCCACACTGACCACTGCCCCGAGAACGCCCTCCCGACCTTCGTGCTGCCGCTCATCGAGGCCAGCGAGGCTGAGGTCAAGGCGG
>JAODAY010000340.1 GCA_025463665.1 Microbacteriaceae bacterium | reverse complement strand
TGCCATGATTTTCTCCTTGTGTGTTTCTTGAGTTTTCTAACCGCGCGTCAGGCTGTGCCTAGTTCGCGGACTCATGCTTCTAACGCAGCGCCTCGACCGTACGAACGGCCTTCGAAAGCGGAGCGTTGAAGAGATATGCCGCACCGAAGAGCGAAGCCTTGATTGCGCCGGCCATCTTGGCAAGCAGCACCTCACGGGATTCGAGATCGGCGAGCTTCGCAACCTCTGCCGCGTCGAGCGAGTTACCGTCGAGGTAACCGTTCTTGACGACGAGAAGCGGGTTTGCCTTGGCAAAGTCGCGCAGAGCCTTCGCAACGGTGACAACGTCTCCGTGAACGAATGCGATGGCGGACGGGCCGGTCAGTTCGTCGTCAAACGAGCTGATGCCGGCGTCGTTGGCCGCAATCTTGGTCAGCGTGTTCTTCACCACGGCGTACGTTGCGTCTGCACTGAGTGACTTGCGCAGCGTCTTCAGCTGGGCAACAGTGAGACCGCGGTACTCGGTGAGCAGTACGGCATTGGAGTTACGGAACTTGTCCGTAAGCTCGGCAACCGAAGCTTCCTTGTTCGCCATGGCTCTCCTTAATTGATGATTGTCATTAGCCGAGGAGCGCAGAAAACTTGTGCTGTTAAAAAACAAGAAGCCCCACGCAGTTGCGCGGAGCTTGGCCCGTGGGCAGAACTTCGAACACCTGCGCTGGATTTATATATTCGCGGCCGTGTGGCACGCGAAGACAACCTGCGGTCTTTGGCTTCGTACAGGTTAGCACAGCCCCGCGGCCGTCCAGGTCTCTCGGGCGGCCGCGGTGTGCGCAACAGATTCAGCGTGCGGGAGCGTCTCTCCACGAGTGCTTCGGCTCGAAGCCGAGGAGACGCCGTGCCTTCTCGATCGAGAGCAGTGACTCCGTGCCGTCAAGCGCACGGGTCACCTCGACGTTCGGGAATCCGGATGCCGCGAGCTCGGCGCTCGGCGTGCGCATGACGGTGTCCGCCGCGGCGATGATGAACCGGTCGAAGCCGACGGTGGCGTTCTCCAGCGCCCTCAGCACGGCCTGTGCACCATCACGGGAGTCGATGTAGCCCCACGCGTTCCAGCGGCGCAGAGCCGCGTCATCCTGATACGCCTCGAAGCCTGCATAGTCGTCGTCGTTCATCACGTTGGAGAACCGCAGAGCGGTGATGCTGAGGGTCGGATCCCAGCGCACGAGCTTGGTGGCGAGTTCCTCCTCGAGGTGCTTCGTCACCGCGTACATCGACTCCGGCCGTGAGGGATATTTTTCGTCGAGGGGCAGGTAGGGCGGGTCGAGATCGAAGGGGATGCCGAGCAGCGTCTCACTCGAGGCGTAGACGATCTTCTTGATTCCGGCGCGACGGGCGGCCTGGAAGACGTTGAAGGTGGCGTTCATGTTGTTGTGGAACGTCGCCGAGTCGGCATGCAGGCCCCCCGCAGGGATGGCCGCGAGGTGAACGACGGCGTCGGCACCGTCGTGCTGGGAGTCGATTCCGAAGAAAGCGTCGACCACCTGCCCGTAGTCGGCGAGGTCGACGCGCACGAAGCCGTCGCCGCGCTGGCCGACCGCGTCGAGGTTGACGACCGAGTGCCCCGCCTCCGCGAGTCCGCTGACGACAGCCGTGCCGAGTTTGCCTGAACCACCTGTGACAAGAATTCTCATTCGGCCAGTCTGTCATCGCCCGCTGCCTGCACGCTGGGCGCTGCGACCCGCGACTCAGTCGGCCAATGGCAGCGTCACGGTGAATTGCGTGTGCCCGGGGCGCGACTCGACGCCGACCGTGCCGCCGTGCGCCTCCACGATCGCGGCGACGATGGCGAGCCCCAGGCCCGTGCTGCCCGCCGCCCGCGAGCGCGAGGTGTCGCCGCGGGCGAAGCGCTCGAACACCGCACCGACCACTGCGGGGTCGATGCCCGGGCCGTTGTCGCGGACGCCGATCATCGCCACGCCCTCCCCCACGGCGACGGATGCCACGACCGACGTTCCCGCCGGCGTGTGCACGCGTGCGTTCGTCAAGAGGTTCGCCATTACCTGGTGCAGGCGGGCGGAGTCGCCGCGCACCGTCACGGCGTGCTCGGGGGGCTCCAGTGTCCACTCGTGGTCGGGCCCGGCGGCGTAGGCGTCACTCACTACGTCGGTCATGAGCACCCCGAGGTCGACTGGTTCGCTCTCGAACCCGCGCCCGTCGTCGAGCCGCGCCAGCAGCAGCAGGTCTTCGACCAGGGAGGTCATGCGCACCGACTCCGACTCGACCCGGCCGAGGGCGTGCACGACGTCGGCCGGCAGATCGTGCCCGCCGCGCCGGGTGAGTTCGGAATATCCGCGGATTGAGGCGAGCGGCGTGCGCAGTTCATGGCTGGCGTCGGCGACGAAGGTACGCACCTTCCTCTCGCTCGCCTCTCGCGCGGTGAGGGCGGAGGAGATGTGGCCGAGCATGCGGTTGATGGAGGCCCCCACCTGCCCGACCTCGGTGCGCGGGTCGGAATCCTCGTCTGGAACGCGCACGGCGAGCGCGACGTCACCGCGGTCGAGCGGGAGCTCCGCTACGTGCGCCGCTGTGGCGACGACGCGCTCGAGCGGGCGCAGCGCCACGCGCACGATCGCCGTGCCGACGAGGAACGCTATGGCGAGCCCGAGCAGCGTGACGACGGCGATGACCACGAGCAGGTTGTTCACGGTCGATGCAACCTCGTCGAGCGACATTCCGACGATGACGGTCTCGCCGTCCGCCCCGAGGCTGGCGACCACCCGATAGCGGCCGAGTCCCGACCCCAAGTCGACGGTCAATGGTTCACCGGTGGCCGGCACCTCCTGCAGCACGTCGTTCTGGGCGCTCGTGAGGGCCGTGGACTG
>JAODAY010000271.1 GCA_025463665.1 Microbacteriaceae bacterium | reverse complement strand
GGCGCTCGTCGTCGGCGGGCGACGGAGGAGGTCGGCGCGGGTGGAGTAGCGGCGCGGTCGCGACCGTCGGGTAGCCGCGGCGCCGCGCCTTGCGCGGGCCGCTGCCCGATCGGCGTGCGGTGGTCGGTTGACCGACAGCGGTTCGCCGATGCGACAGCGGCCGCGCATGCGACAGCGGCCGCCCTACTGCGCGTCGTCGCGCAGCGTCAGTTCGACCCGGGCGCGCACCTCGTCGAGTCCCTCGCTGAGCACGCGCACGGTCTCGGCCGAGAGCTCCCCGCGCACGACCCGCATGCGCAGGTCGGCCCGCAACTGGTGGCGGAACTCGTTGATCGCCAGCTCGGCCTCCTGCAGCTGCCCACGACTGTCGACCTGGGAGTTCTTCGCCTCCGCGCGCTCGGAGCGCGTGGCATCCTTCGCCTCGTTCCTCGACTCCCGCGCCGCAGACGCGAGATCCGCGCGCAGCGTCTTCATCGCCGCGTTCACCGAGGAACGCACCTCGTCGGCGAGCCGCCTGACCGAGTCAGTCACGCCGTTCTCGATGCCGTCGAGCTCGGACGCCCGGGCCGCGAGCTCGGCCCGACCGGCATCCGTTATCGAGTACACCGTCTTGCGACCGTCGGCCGTCTTCGAGACCAGTCCCTCCGCCTCGAGCTTCGCGAGGCGCGGGTAGATCGTGCCGGCGCTCGGTACGTAGGTGCCGCCGAACCGCTCCTCGAGCGCCTGCATCACCTCGTAGCCGTGCATCGGCTCCTCGGCGAGAAGGCTCAGCAGGTAGAGCCGCAGGTGTCCGTGGGCGAAGACCGGCGGGGTCATGCCGACACCTCGTGGATCACGTTGATGTTGCCGCTGACCGTGTTCGCCTTGAAATCGAGCCAGTGCTTCTCGAGCGAACCGTACTTGCTCGTGTAGTTGCCGCGGATGCCGCTGATCAGCGCGTTGTCGAGCTGCAGCTTTCCGCCGACGGTGTTGATGCGGTATTGCGCGGGAACCCCGTGCGCGAGCCGCGTCGTGACCGAGCCGCTCACCGTGTTGACGCGGATCTCGTCGGGGATTCCGGTCACGTCGGTGAGCACGTCACCCGAGACGCTGTCACCGGAGAACACGCGGATGTCACCCGACGCGGTGATGTCTCCGCTTACCGTTCGCGCCGAGATCTTTCCGGTGTGGGCGCGCACCGCGATCTCGCCGCTGACTCCGTTGAGCTGCAGGTCGCCGGTGAGGCCGTCGGCGACGACGTCTCCGCTGACCGTGCTGACCGTGGCATCGGTTGTGAGGCCCGAAATGAGCGCGCTCGCGCCGACGACACCCAGGCTCACGGCGATCTGCCGCGGAACCATGATGCTCACGTCGGCCTTCGCCCCGCCGCGGAAGGACTTGAGCGAGTCGACCAGGCGGTCCCAGCCGAGCTGGGGGTGGTCGATCTCGAGCACGCCGTCGTCGAAGCTGATCTTGAGCGGTTTGCCACTCACCGAGTGCACCTCGACGCGGGTGCCCGGTTCGTCGTGGCCGACGAGGTCGACCTTGCCACCGAGCAGGCTGACCTTGAGCTTGTGCACGTTCTCGAGGTCGATGATCTTCGGGTCTTCGATGAGCCATTTTTCCTGTGCCACGGGGTACTCCTTCGGGTGAGGCGAATCGCGTTATATCGCGTCTCGCTGCAATCACGATATATCGCGTCTGTGCGGAGGCGCAAGGGGGTGCGTAACGCGAGTGGCGGGCCGAGCGGCGGCGCCTCGCCACGAGCCCCCTGCCAGCCCTTGACATTGACGCTGCGTCAACCTCTAGCGTGTGACACGAGGAGAGGAGGCCCGATGGACTGGTCCATCAATGACATCGCCCGCCTCGCGGGCACGACGAGTCGCACCCTGCGGCACTACGGCGCGATCGGCCTGCTCGACCCGACGCGTATCGGCAGCAACGGCTACCGCTACTACGACGAGGGTGCATTGGTGCGGCTGCAGCGCATCCTGCTGCTGCGCGAACTCGGACTCGGGCTGCCGGCAATCGCCGAAGTGCTCGACGGTCAACGCGACGACGTGCGCGCCCTCGTCGGCCACCTGCACTGGCTCGAAGCCGAGAAGCGGCGGCTCGACACCCAGATCGCGAGCGTCAAGACCACGATCACGAAGATCCAAGGAGGAGAAGGGCTCATGGCAGAAGAATCGCTCAACGGTTTCGACCACACCCAGTACAAGGAGGAGGTCGTCGCGCGCTGGGGTGAGCAGGCGTACGCGAACAGCGATGCCTGGTGGCGCTCGATGAGCGCTGAGGAGAAGAAGAGCTGGTCCCGGAGCCAATTGCAGCTGGGCACAGAGTGGGCGGATGCCGCGGCGCGCGCCCTGCCTGCAGACAGCGATGACGCCCAGCAGTTGGCGCGGCGCCAGTTCGAGTGGCTCGCGGGCATTCCGGGCACGCCCGGGTACCCGAACGGCCCCACCCGGGAGTATTTCGTCGGACTCGGCGAGATGTACGTGGCCGACGAACGCTTCGCCGCGAACTACGGCGGCGTCGAGGGAGCCACTTTCGTGCGCGACGCGATGCGGGTGTACGCCGATCGGCACCTGTAAGGGGGTGACGGTCGCGCGAAGTTTACCGCCACT
>JAODAY010000221.1 GCA_025463665.1 Microbacteriaceae bacterium | reverse complement strand
ATCGCTTCGCTGCCGGCCAGCGTCGCGGGAATCGTGTTCCAGGTCGGATCGCTGGTGTTCACCGGATCGCCGACCACGTCGAACGCCATGATCTTGTTCGTGAAGTCGTAGTCGACGTTGTTCTTGTTCGACAGGTTGCGGAGCTCGATTCGCTGCCCCGTCTGGTACTTGCGAAAATCGATGAGCACTTCGTACCGCTCCGCACCGGCGTGCCGGTAGTTGGCGACGCTGCGGGATTGCGGCATGAGCCCGCCGTCCGTGCCGACGATCACGAGGGGATCGCCCGTGCTGAGCGTGGGCCGGAGAGAGCGGGAGATGCTCGCGTTGAGAATGCGGAATCGGTAGACGCGTTTCTGCACCTTCATCGTCGGCCACGGCCTGCCGTTGACCAGGATGACGTCGCCCCAGAGCCCCGAGTGATTGTTGTCGTCGTAGCCGAGCGAGCCGTCTACCGCGAACATGGCGTCGGTGATGGTGAGGGGCACGTCGTACGGCCCCTGGGGGAGGAGCGCCCGCTCCAGCGGGTCGTGCAGGTGGTATTGCCCGGCGAGGCCGGAGTAGGCGTTCTGGGCCGTGAAGTGCACCCCGTGGTCGTGGTACCAGAGCGTGCGTGCGGGCTGAAAGTTGGGGTAGCGGTAGTCCTTGTAGAACCCCGGATTCGTGATGTCGCTCGCGTACCCGTCGTACTGCGGCAATGACGCCGAGCCGTGCAGATGCGTCGAGGTCGACAGTGCGTGCCCATCGAGCGGATGGGCGGCCGGCAGCTGGTTGCGCACGCGGAGAACCACCTTTCTGCCCTGGTCGACGCTGATGGTCGGGCCGGGGAAGATTCCGTTGTACCCGAGGATCGGCGTCTTGAGGCGCGGCAGGATCGACGCGCTCGCCGCGACCTCGGTCACCGTGTAGTAGTCCACCGGGGCGCCGTCGAGCGGGTCGGTCTCCGACCAGGTCGGACGGAGGACGGGTGGCAACAGCAGGGGCGTCTGGAACGGGCGCGGCATCTCGCTGGAGGGAAGGCGGCTGATTGATTTCGCGTCCAGGGTTCCCCGGGGCATCCACAGGGCGCTTGCAGCCCCCACTGCGCCCAGCCCACCCACCAGCAAAACCTGACGTCGTGTGATTGTCATCGCTACTCCTCGGAATTCGGGTAGCTCCCACGATCCGCTCAGGTCCTTGGAGAAACCCTGCCCTTGAAGTGTGCGTCGCCGCTCGCCAGTCGCGCCTCGACCACCGTGCCCTCGCCCGGAGCAGACACAACGGCGAGTGAGCCTCCCGCGTCTTCGATCGTGTCCTTCATGATCTGCATGCCGAGATGGGCCTCGGGCGCACCGTGGCCGGGATCGAAGCCTCGACCGTCATCGCGAATCTGCAGCACCGTCGCGTCGTTCACGTTCTCGAGGGACAGTTCCACGGAGTCGGCGCCGGCGTGCTTGAGCACGTTGGCGAGCGCCTCGCGCGCCACGCGGTAGAACATGGCGGAGGACTCCCTGCTGAGATCCTCCGCATTCTCGCCGCGCAACGTGACGTGGATGCCCGCCTGTCGCAGCGGGTCGGCCAGCCGGTTCATGGCAGCGGGCAGACCCAGCTTCTCGAGGTTGATCGGGTACAGCTCGGCGGTCATCGCCCGGAGCGTCTTGACGTTGTCCTGCAGAATGAGGTGCGCCTGGGTGAGCAGCGCGCGCTGGCCGGGCGACGACCTCATCTCCTCCGCCTCCATCGCGTACGACAGCCCAGCGAGATCCTGGATCACCTCGTCGTGCAGATCGCGCGCGATGCGACGACGTTCGAGATCGGATGCCTCGAGAGAACGTTGCAGGAGTCGGCGCCTCACCGCCTGATCGGCCTGAATGCGCCGTGCGAGTCGAACCGCCGGGATGAGCTGCGCGAGCTGCAGCACTGCGAGCGCCAGAAGAATGGCGGGTGCGACGTCGCGGAGAACCGCCGCCTGTTCGGCGCGCACGTCGTCGTCGTCGTAGTAGGCCTCGAAGATGAGGGGCTCGCCGGTCGCGGCCATGGAGCGAACGTAGACCTCGACGAGCTCCCCGGCGGTGGATTCGAATTCGTTCTCGAGCTCGTCCTGATTCTCGACCGTCGCCGTTCCCTCTCCGCCAGCGAGCAGGGCTTCGCCCCAGTCCGGCAGCGCGTATTCGTTGCCAATCAGCGCGTTCACGTCGGAGTAGACGACGCGCCCGGTGGAGTCCCAGACCTTGATGCGGAGCACGTTTCCGCGATCGAGCCACGGTGCGATGCGGTTGTCGAGGCCCTGGATCGCCGCGGGGTCGCCCGCGAACAACTGCTCGGTGACGAGCGGCCCGATGGCGAAGTCGGCGAGTCTCTGCGTCGCGTTGCGGGCGTTGTTGAGGGCGTGCCGCTCGGCCTGCTCGAGAATCCAGAATGCGACGGGCGTGGTGACCAGCAGGAGAGCGGCGAAGCCCATGACGAGGAAACGCGCGACGGCCGCCCGCACTTCAGAGCGATCTTCACCCGCCCCGTCGCGTCGCGCGGCCCTGTACCGGCGGCCGGAATCACGCACGGCTGGGTTCTCCCAGCAAACCGAGGCGACTGGCGTTCGCGACCGCCTCCAGCTGCGAGTGCGCATCGAGCTTGGCGAGGATCGCCTTGACGTGGCCACGGCAGGTGCTCTCCGTTATACCCAGGAGTCGCGCGTTCGTGCGCACGTCGTTGCCGTCGGCCATGAGCCGGAGCACACCGAGTTCCCGCAGCGTGAGGCGCGTGTTCGCACCCGCGGCGGCGGGTCGGGCCACGAGGGCGGTCAACAGGGAAGGGTCCACGACCATGCTCCCGCACGAGGCGCTACGAAGCGATTCGAGAACTGTTGCGAGCGAGCCATCCTTCGGCAGGAAGGCGCAGACCCCTATCTCGGCGGCTCGCTCGAGCGCCGCCCGGGTGGGATCGCCTGTCAACATGAGGATCCGCGTCTGGGGCGCCGCAGCGAGGATCTGAGCGGCGGCGTCGAGACCGTTACCGCCGGCGAGGTGGTAGTCCATGACGACGACATCGGGTTCGAGGTCGGTGAACCGGGCCACTGCCTCCTCGACAGTGCGGGCCGAGCCGACGCACGACAGGTCGGACTCCATGTTGAGTGCTCCGGTGAGGAGCTCGGAGAAGGTCGTGTGGTCGTCGACGACGAGCACACGAATGAGTCGCGAGTCGCGCGCGGGGCCGCCCATGGCTGATCCTAACTTCCGCCAGCTGCTGTCATTCCGGTGGTTGTCAGTATGCTCCCCATGTCGGACGATTTGGGCCGTTGGCACGACACACCTACGCCACGTCGATGGCTCGGCGCAGGAAGGACGACAGTATGTGCTCGGCCTCTCGCGCCGTGGCCCACGCGGACGTGTCATCCGGTGCACTCTTTGTCTTCGCGATGCTCAGCAGCCTCTCGTTCAGAACGAGGAGCGCGGACACCTCGTTCGAGAGGTCGCCCTGACTGTGTGCTGTGGCCATGAGGATGCGCGAGTGCGCATCGCGCAGGGTCGAGCTGGGTGCACACCCCAGCTCGCGGTCGAGCACCGACCGGTAGCGCGCGAAGCACCTCAGGCCCTCGGCGAACCGGCCGCTCGTCTCGAGACCGAGAATGAGGGCGGTCCACGCAGCCTCATTCACCTGGTCATCGAGCAGGGCCTCATTGGCCCAGGCGATCGATTCATCGATTCTGCCGATGGCGGCGGCGGATTCCGCCGCACGCACTCTCGCGGTCGTCACGGCGACAGCATGCCGGCGACGTTCCGCCTCGGCCCAGGCCGGCCTCAGCTCGTCGCCGAGCAGGGGGCCGCTGGCCAACGACAGCGCCTCGACCAGGAGCGGGTAGGCGGCGTCTGCGCTTGCGCGCTGGGCCTCGCGCGTCAGGGCGTCAAATAGGGCCAGGTCCAGTTCGACGGTCGCGCCGTCGATGAGGTATCCACCCGTCGTCGTGCGCAACGGCCCGAACCTTCCGTGTCCCGGTTGCAAGTGGCGCCGCAGCACGCTGACGTAGCTCTCCAGGGAGGTCAGCGCCTCGTGCGGGGGAGTGTCTCCCCAGAGGAGGTCGATGAGACGGTCCTTCGAGACGGGGCGGCCGAAGTTGAGGAGCAGGATCTCTAGGATCTGGCGAGGCTTCGGTCCTCCCAGCTCGTGAGCGCGGAGCACCGTGTCTCCTCGGCGTATCGTGAGTGCGCCGATCATGGTCACTGTGATCGTGGGGTCGGGTTCGGGTCGGGTAAGCGTGAGGGTCATGGGGTTCCTCAGGTTCGATCGGGTTCTTCGGGTATCCCCATCGTGGTACTACGACATGTAGCGAACATCCCCGGCCTTGGGTGCTCGGTCTCCCCAAAATTGGGGGGATCGATCAGCCGGTGTGGTGACTCGTGCCCAGGACGAATCGGCCGTCGTTCGCGCGGAGAGTCAGCTCGATCGCCTTGTTGGGGATCTCGAACACCTGCGTGACTGTCACCACCGCGCCCTGAGCCACCGTCGCCGATTTCGGATCGGACCAGAGCAGGCGAGATTCGTCGGAGCCTAGGCCGTCGATCGCGAAGTCGTCGAGGCTGTAGTCGAGACCGCGTGCGTCAAGTGCCGTCAGTTCGAGGATGATGCGCACGCGGTGCGTTCCCTCCCGCGCCGACGCGCGGAGAACGGCGGGGGGCTTCTCGGGGAGCCAGCCGTCGACCTCGAGCGGGATCACGCCGTTGATCCGGGCGATTCCGCCCGACACGGATCCGGATGCGCCGAGCAGCGTGCCCTTCGGCTCCGCATCCGGCATCGCCGCCACGCTGCCCGCACCCACGAGGATCAGCACGCCCAGAGCGATCAAGGGGACCCGCAGTCTGCGGCGCAGTCGCGACTCGGTGGTTGAGGTATCGGACGGGGAGGCGCTCATGCACCGACTGTGGACTCGGCCTCTTGGGAATAGCTTGACTGCGCGAAAACGCACGAATGGCCGAGCCGACTCCCCAGTCGGCCCGGCCTCTCGTGCTGCCCCGACTCGCGTCAGGGCAGCGGGATGGGGTCCTGCGGGTTGGGCGGGACGGTAACGCAGAAGTTGTCGTCGGTGGATGACGTCTTCGCTTCTGCCGGCGCGGCGACAACCAGTGAACCGGCCAGAACCGCGCCGGCGATAAGCGCGGGGTGGTGTCTTCACACTGGCCGAGGGCGAGTAGGGGCGACAATCGGACGTTGGTCGTAGTACCCGCCGCCAGGGCAGCGTCGAGGCGCTATTGCGAGTCGGAGCCCAGGCGATCCCGCGCCCACATGGCGGCGCTCGTGCGGTCGGCGACGCCGATGTGCCGGTAGACGCTCCCCAGGTGCGCCTTGACGGTGCGTTCGGTGATGCCCAGTGCCCGCGCGATCTGTTTGTTCGCCATCCCGTTGGTCACGAGGAGGAGCACCTCACGTTCGCGCGGGCTGAGGGGATCGGCCCGGTCGGCCACGCTCGGCAGCAGGGCACCCGCCACACGGGGATCGAGCGGCACATGCCCCTCGGCAGCGGCCCGCACCGCGCCACGCAGCGCTTCAGGCTCGGCGTCCTTGAGCTGGTATCCGACGGCGCCCGCCTCGAGCGCACGCCGAACGCGGTCGTGGTCTGCGAACGACGTCAGCACGACGACGCGTGTCGCGGGCACCGCTGCCAACACCTGCCGGGTGGCCTCCACGCCATCCACGACCGGCATCGAGAGGTCCATGAGAACGACGTCAGGAGCAGCCGCGATCGCTTCGGTCACCGCGATGATGCCGTCCGCTGCCTGCGCGACGACTTCGATGTCGCCGTCGGCCGCCAGCACAGCGACGAGCCCCGCGCGCACCATGGCGTGGTCGTCGACCACCAGTACCCGGATCATGAGTCGGCACCGACCGGGCTCGGGGGGACGATCAGTCGCCAGGTCGTTCCCGCGCCAGGGGCGGTCGCGAGGCGAAGCATCGCGTCGGCATCTGTGACCAGGTCAGCCAGCAGCTGCGTGCCGAAGTGGCCGTGCGGCCGGCTCTGCAAGGAGTCCGGTTCGAAACCGGGCCCGTCGTCGGACACATCGAGCACCACGGTGTCTCCTTCCGCAGCCAGCACCAGCAGGACTGTGCAGGGCGCCGCGTGAGCGGCGGCATTGCGCACGCACTCCTGTGCGACTCGGTACACCAGTCGCCGTTCCAGCTCGGTGAGCTCTCGCAGGTCGGGAGCGAGATCGACCTGCACCTCGACGCCCCGCCCGCGAACGGTGTCGGCGAGGTCGCGCAGGGCCTGCGGCAGGCCCGAGGCGGCAAGGCTGGCCGGGTAGATGTCCACTAGAAGCGAGCGCAATACGCGGATGTTTCCTCGAACGGCCGCGGCCACGCCGCGCACTTCGGTGGCGACTTCCGTCTCACCTGCGGCCGCCGCACCGACCGCCGCGCTCTCGGCGCCGAAGGCGGTCGCCACGAGCTCCTGCACGGGTCCGTCGTGCAGGGACGCGGCGATTCTGCGTCGCTCGGCGTCGGAGGCGTCGACAGTGTGCTGCAGCAGGGCGGTTCGTTCGCGGTCATCCGCGCGCACCCGCTGCAGCAACCGCCAGACGATGGGCGATGCGAGGGCGGCGAACAGGAGCAGGCTGCTGATCGTGACTCCCGCAAACCCGCGCCACAACTCGGCCGACCGAGCCTCGACGGGCGCATAGGGGTAATAGAGCTCGAACAGGAGCTCCCGACCATCGGGGGCCCACACCGGCCGGTACACCTCGAGCAACCGGTCGCCGGTTTCGAACTGGTTCTCGGTGCCCGACAGGTCCGAGACCTCCGCCCGCACCTGAGGGTCGGCGAGCGCTGCCTCTTGATCGTCGCTGAGGGAGAATGTGCGGCCGATCAGCTGCGGCTCGTCGGCGTAGAGCACCCGCCCGTCGGGCCGCCAGAGCTTGACGCGCACGACCTCGGAGCCCAGCACCCCGTCACGAATCAGGGTGTCCATGGCCGCCACGGCGTCCGGGTCACCGTCGGCGAGTTCGTTCGTCAGGGCGGGCTGGATCACCGCAC
>JAODAY010000203.1 GCA_025463665.1 Microbacteriaceae bacterium | reverse complement strand
AAGTTGTGCGTCACGAGCAGGTCGTGCCGGTCGCCGGCCGAGGGCGCGAGAAACTCGGCGACGGCATCGGACATCTGCGCCTGGCCGGCGTCGATCTGCTCCTCCGTCACTCCCCCGAAGAACGAGTCGAAGGCGTGCGGCATGTCGGGTGTCGGGCCGCTCGGGTAGCAGTCGAAGAGCAGGGCGGAGGGCTCAAACTCGATCGCCGGCATGCGCTCGCCCATGATCTTGGCGGTCTCCTCCGCGCGCTGCAGCGGCGAGTGCCATGCCCCCGTGAAGGGAACGCCGCTGAGCCGCTCTGCAATCGCGGCGGCCTGCCGGCGCCCGCGGGGCGACAGCGGTCCGTCTGGCAGACCGTATTCGGCGTCCTGCTGCTCTCCGTGACGCACGAGATAGATGTAATGTGCCACCGGTACTACCTGCTTATCTCACTGGGTTGCCGGGGCGGGCAGCTCTGCCAGCCCCGCAAACGCTTCTGGGTCGATGGTGCCGACGGCCGCGATGGTCAGCGGCCTGGAGACGAGTTCCTCGGCGAGTTCGCACACGCCGTCCGCCGTCACGAGTTCGAGTCTTCTGAGCGCCTCGTCGAGGTCGACGAACTCCGCCATCGACAGCTCGGCGCGTCCGAGCCTCGACATGCGGGTGTCGGAGTCCTCGAGAGCGAGAGCGGATGCGCCGCTGAGCTGGCCGTTCGCCCGGGCGAGCTCGTCCGCCGTGACGCCGTCGCGCGCGAGCGAACGGAACTCCGCGAGCATGAGCTCGGTCACCTGCGAGACCTTGGCCGGAGTGCACCCGGCGTAGATGCCGAACAGGCCGGCGTCGGAGTAGCTCGGCGAGAACGAGTAGACGGAATAGGCGAGGCCCCGCTTTTCGCGGATCTCCTGGAACAGCCGGCTCGACATGCCGCCGCCGAGCACCGAATTGAGCACTGCCATCGTCGAGCGGCGCGGGTCGGTGACCGCGAGACCCTCGACGCCGAGGAGAATGTTCGCCTGCTCTATGGGCCGCTGCACGACAGTGAGCGGGCTGCCGCGCTCGATGAGGTGCCCGCTCGGCGTGCGCCTCGAGACGGGGGTACCCTCCACGTCGATATTCCAGTCCGTGCGGCGGAGAGCGGCGATGACCCGTGCCACGAGCTCGTCGTGGTCCACGGCGCCCGCCACGGTGACCACGAGGTCTTGCGGGCGGTAGTTCTCGGCGTAGTGCTGCAGCACGGCCTCGCGCGTGACGGCCTCGATCGTCTCCGGGCTGCCGCCGATCGGGCGGCCGAGGGGGTGGTCGCCGAGCACGGCCTCGAAAAAGCGTTCGCTCGTGACATCGCCCGGGTCGTCGTCGGCCATCGCGAGTTCCTCGAGGATCACGCCCCGCTCGGTCTCGAACTCCTGCGGGTCGATCAGCGACGAGGTGAACATGTCGGAGAGAACGTCGACAGCCATCGGGAGGTCGCGGTCCTGCACCTTGGCGTAGTAGCAGGTGTATTCCTTGGCGGTCATCGCGTTGTGCTCGCCGCCGACCGCGTCGAAGCTCACGGCGATGTCGAGTGCGGTGCGCGCGGCGGTGCCCTTGAACAGCAGATGCTCGAGAAAATGGGTGGAGCCGTAGGTGAACGGGTCCTCGTCGCGGGAGCCGACGGCGACCCAGAAGCCGATGGTCGCGCTCCGCGCCCCGGGCACCTTCTCGCTCAGAATGCGCACGCCACTCGGCAGCACGCTGCGCCGAACGAGCGAGTCGCCCGTTGCTGTGAACGACAGCTCTGCCAGGTCGAGGGGAAGGTGCACTGCGCCGGTCATCCTCTTGAGCCTACGTCATGGCTCGACGTGGTCCAACGATCGACGTCAGGAGCTCACGCGGTCGAGTTCGGCTACCTGAATGCGGGTGAGCTGCACGCGCGCCGCCGCGGTGAGGTCCGCCACCTGATCGGGCGCACTCACCGAGACGACGGGCGCCGCCACGTGTGGTTTCGTCAGCAGCCAGGCGATCGCGATCGTGCCGGGCGCCACCCCGTGCGCCGCGGCGACCTTGTCGAGGCAGGCAAGAATCCGGATGCCACGCCGGTTGAGGTAGCGTGCCGCCTCCGCTCCCCGCTCGCTCCCCGCCAGGTCGAGCTTCGAACGGTACTTGCCGGTGAGAAAGCCGCTCCCGAGCGCGAACCGCGGCATGACGCCGAGGCCCTGGCGGTCGGCGACGCGGGCCAGATCGCCCTCGTATTCGGTGCGGTGCAGGAGGTTGTAGTGGTTCTGGAGGGCGACCATCGGGGCGACACCCATCTGCGCCGACGCGATGCGGGCCTCGATGAGGCGGTTGCCGGTTTGGTGTGAGCCGCCGAAGTAGCGAACCTTTCCCGCGCGAATCAGTTCGTCGACCGCGTACAGCGTCTCCTCGAACGGCACGCTCTCGTCGTCGATGTGCAGGTACAGCAGGTCGATGTGCTCCGTTCGCAGGCGCGCGAGGGAGTCGTGCACCGCATGCGTTATGGCCCTCGCCGACATGCCGGGGTTGTCGGTGCTCTTGCCGACCTTGGTCGCGACGATCGTCTCGCCGCGGTTGCGCCTGTCGTGCATCCAGTCGCCGATCATGGTCTCGCTTCGACCGGCCGCGTAGGAGTCCGCCGTGTCGATGAAGTTGCCGCCCGCGTCGGCGTAGGCGTCGAGAATCGCCTCTGTCGTGGACACGTCGGCGCTCCGGCCGAACACGTTGCCGCTCATGGCGAGGGGGAACACGCGCAGATCGGATGCGCCGACCCTGCGAAGCACGCCCCTGGCGCTCGATGCCGATCGACCCGTATCGACAACTGCCGTCATTCTGTTCCTCTTTCGCCGCTCGCACTCTCGACACTAGGGGCGGCGCCCGACATTCGGCACCCGACACGGCGATCTTTTCGCGCGGTCAGCGCTCGTGGCATCCGGTCGCAGGCGCCCGGAGCCCAAAGAAGCCCGCCACCTCGCGGTGACGGGCTTCTTCGTCTTACTCGAGCGCCTGGCGAGAGGCCTCGAGCAGAACTATCCGGGTGTTACGCCTCCACGGGGGCTTCCTGGCCCTCTGTCTCGGTGCTTCCCGCGGTCTCGTCCTCAACAGGAGCGAGCGACAGCTTTCCGCGGTCGTCGATCTTGGTGATTTGAACCTGAATCTTCTGGCCGACGGCGAGAACGTCTTCGACGTTTTCGACGCGCTTGCCACCGGCAAGCTTACGCACCTCGGAGATGTGCAGCAGACCATCCTTGCCCGGGGTGAGCGAAACGAACGCACCGAAGGTCGCGATCTTGACGACCGTACCAAGGAAGCGCTCCCCGACCTCAGGGTTCAGCGGGTTGGCGATCGCGTTGACGGCGGCGCGCGCAGCCTCGGCCGAAGGACCATCAACGGCACCGATGTACACGGTTCCGTCGTCCTCGATCGAGATGTCAGCTCCGGTGTCGTCCTGGATCTGGTTGATGGTCTTGCCCTTCGGGCCGATCAGCTCGCCGAT
>JAODAY010000190.1 GCA_025463665.1 Microbacteriaceae bacterium | reverse complement strand
CGAGGAATTCGCGGGCACCCGGTTGTGCCAGAACATATTCTCTCACGTCGTCGTCGAGCCCAGTGTGCGGTCGGAGCTCGGCGTTCCAGAACGGGTTCGGCAGAAAACGCGCGTCTGCGACGAGATCGGCGTCTGTGGGCAGGCCGTACTTGAAACCGAAGCTCAGCACCGTCACGTGCGCGCCGGGCGCCTCCGCCTTCGCGAATCGCTCCTGGATCGTGGTGGCGAGCTGGTGGATGTTCAGCTCGGAGGTGTCGATGATGACGTCGCTGCCGGCACGCAGGTCGCCGATGAGTTCCCGCTCCGCGCGGATTCCGTCGAGGATCGTGCCGTCCTCCTGGAGAGGGTGGGGCCGTCGCACCTGCTCGAATCGTCGCACCAGCGTGGCATCCGTCGCCTCGAGAAACAGAACGTGCACGTCGACCTTCTCGCGCATGCGCTCGAGGGCGTTCTGCGCGTCGGCGAACAGGCGGCCGCCGCGCACGTCTACGACGGCCGCGATGCGCGGGAGCGCGTTGCCCGCGTGCTGGGCGAGCTCGACGAGCGGCTTGAGCATCTGCGGCGGGAGGTTGTCGACGACGTACCAGCCGAGGTCCTCGAGGGCGTTCCCCACAGTCGAGCGGCCGGCCCCGGACATTCCCGTGACGATGAGCAGTTCCTGCCGGTCGGGTGTGGTCATCACTCAAGGATACCGGGGCGCCGCGGATCGCGCGGTGAGCGGGCGCGGCCGTGGATCAGGGCTGGCGCAACCCGTCGACGATCTGCTGGGCGAGGGCGGGCCCGATTCCCTTGACCGTCGTGATCTGTGTCAGGTCTGCGGCGCGCAGGCGCGTGACGGACCCGAAGTGGGCGAGCAGGTCGCGCACGCGGGACGGGCCGAGACCCGGGATGTCGGCGAGACGGGAAGAGACGTCTGCCTTGCGCTTCTGCCGCTGGTAGGTGATCGCAAAGCGGTGCGCCTCGTCGCGGATGCGCTGGAACAGGAACAGCGCGTCGCTGTTGCGCGGCAGAATCACGGGGAAGTCGGAATCGGGCAGCCAGATTTCCTCGAGCCGCTTCGCGATCCCACACAACTGGATGCCGGTCACGCCGGAGTCGTCGAGCGCTCGCTGGGCTGCCGCGACCTGCGGCTGGCCGCCGTCGACGATGAGGAGGTTGGGGCGATAGGCGAAGCGCTTGCGCTCCACCGTGACGTCGTCTCCCCCGACGACGACGTCGCCATCGGTCGAGAGGGCGATCGCTGCCTCGGCCGCGGCGCCGGCGTCGGGTTCGTCGTCGAGGTGGGCGAGGCGCCGCATGAGCGTCTGGTAGATCGACTCCGTGTCATCCGTCGAATTGGCGATGCTGAAGCGGCGGTACTGGTCTTTGCGGGACAGCCCGTCTTCGAAGACGACCATCGACGCGACGATGTTGGTGCCGCTGAGGTGCGAGACGTCGTAGCACTCCATGCGCAGCGGCGCGTCTGTCATGCCGAGCGCCTCCTGAATGTCGGCGAGGGCCTGCGAACGGGCAACGAAGTCGCCGCTGCGCCGGGTCTTGTAGAGCACGAGCGCGTTCCTGGCGTTGGTCGACACGGTGAGGGCGAGCGCCGCCTTGTCGCCGCGTTGGGCCACCCGCAGGTCGACGCGTCCGCCCGAGGGCCGCTTGGCCGCGAGCCACTGCTCGAGCTCGGTGGCGTCTTCGGGCAGCGCGGGCACGAGGATCTCGCGCGGCGGCTCCTGATCGTCGTAGGCGTTTTGGAGCACCGTTTCGACGAGCTCCGGAAGCTCGAGGTCGAGCTCTTTATCGACCACCCAGCTGCGCACGCCGCGGATGCGTCCGCCGCGCACGATGAACTGCTGCACCGCTGCGGCCAGCTCGTCATGGGCGATGCCGAAGATGTCTGCGTCGACCTCGTCGCGCAGCACGACGCTGCTCTTCGACAACACGCCCTCGAGCGCCGCGAGCTGGTCCCGGTAGCGCGCGGCCGACTCGTAGTCCATCTCGAGGCTCGCGGCGGTCATCTGCCTCTGGATCTCAGCGGTGAACCTGGTGTCGTTGCCCCCCATGAACGAGGCGAAGTCGAGGGCGATCGACTTGTGGTCCTCCTTCGAGATGCGCCCGACACACGGGGCGGCACACTTGCCGATGTCGCCGAGCAGGCACGGCCTGCCGGTCTGCTCGGCGCGCTTGTAGGTCGCCTCGGAGCAGCTGCGCATCGGGAAGGCCTTGAGCATGAGGTCGACCGTCTCGCGGATCGCCCACACCTTCGTGTACGGCCCGAAGTACCTGGCCCCCTTGAGGTTCTTGTTGCGGGTCACGATGACGCGCGGCACCGTCTCGCCGAGCGTGATGGCGAGGTAGGGGTACGACTTGTCGTCGCGGAACTTGACGTTGAACGGCGGGTCGAACTCCTTGATCCACGTGTACTCGAGCTGCAGCGCCTCGAACTCGGTGCCGACGACGGTCCATTCGACGGATGACGCGGAGAGCACCATGCGCCTGGTGCGCTCGTGCAGGCTCCGCAACGGCTGGAAGTAGTTGCTCAGCCGCGCGCGAAGGCTGTTCGCCTTGCCGACGTACAGCACCCGCCCGCCGGCGTCGCGGAAACGGTAGACGCCCGGTTGGGTGGGGATCTCCCCCGCCTTCGGCCGCCAGGCTACGGTCTCGCTCATGCTCCGCTTTTCATGGTGTGCAGTTCTCAGTATGCGCGCGGCGCACGCTAGGCGCGCACGCCCGCCAGCATCTCGTTGAGGAAGAAGCCGGTGTGGCTGCCCTCGACCTTGGCGAGCTGCTCCGGCGTTCCAGTGGAGAGCACCTGGCCGCCACCCGCGCCGCCCTCGGGGCCGATGTCGATGATCCAGTCGGCCGACTTGATCACGTCGAGGTTGTGCTCGATGACGAGCACGGTGTTGCCCTTGTCGACGAGGCTGTTGAGCACGAGGAGGAGCTTGCGTACGTCTTCGAAGTGCAGCCCCGTCGTCGGCTCGTCGAGCACGTAGATGCTGCGGCCGTTCGATCTCTTCTGCAGCTCCGTCGCGAGCTTGACGCGCTGCGCCTCTCCGCGGGAGAGCGTCGTTGCGCTCTGGCCGAGACGCACGTAGCAGAGGCCGACCTCGACGAGCGTCTTGAGGAAA
>JAODAY010000156.1 GCA_025463665.1 Microbacteriaceae bacterium | reverse complement strand
CCGGTTCGTTATAGGCGGCACCGAGTCGGTGAAGAGGTGCCTGAGTGTGGGTTGCTGCCCCTAATCTACCGCGCCACCCGAGCGGCGCCGCTCGCACTCAGCGACGGATGGTCACACTCTGGCTCGTGACCTGGCCATCCTCGCCCTCGAGCGAGACGGTGTAGACCTCGGATTCCTGCGAGCAGTCGAAGTCGAGGCCGGTGTAGGTGAAGACGGGCGGCAGGTCGCTCTCGAACGGGTCGACCGACGCGTCATCCGTACCGACGCCGATGAATGCACGCACGGCGTCGCTCGACGCCCACGAGATCTCGAGGGGTGCAGTGTCGGCGTCCTGTTCGCACTCGGCGACCGTGGGGGCAGAGAAGTCGTCGAAGGTGGGGGCAAGAACGGGCTCTTCGGTCTCGGTCGGCGTCGGGGAAGGGCTCGGGGCCGCCGAGGTCTCTGTCGGTGTCTCGCTCGGCGACGGCGCGGCTGTCTCGGATGCGGTGGGCGCGACGGCCGGCTCCTGCTCGTTGCCGTAGAGCTGCAACAGCAGGACGACGACGGCAACGAGCAGCGCCGCTCCGATCGCAATGAGCGTGTAGATCAGACCACGCGACGTGCGCGTGTTGTCTTTCGTGAGCTGGGGGGATGCCGCGGCGCGACGCCCGGGAGGCACCGAGCCTGCCGCCGGAATGCGCTGGGTGGGCGCATCACTGCCGCGGGAGGGATACCGCGCGGTGGGCTGGTCGCCGCGTGACGTCGTGACGTTCGGCACGGCCACGAAGCGCTCCGTCGGGGCGTTGTCGCCGGGGGTGCTGGCGCTCTTCGCGGCGTCGAACTGCTCGGTCGGGGTGTCTTCTGCGCCCCCTCCGCTGTTCGCCGGGCTTTCGTTGCTCGCCGCGCCGAACCGCTCGGTGGGGGCGTCGTCGCCGCTCACCGCATCGAATCTCTCGGTGGGGGCGTCGTCGGGGTTCGTGCCGTCGCGGCGCCTGCCTGATGCGTCGTATCGCTCGGTGGGGGTGTCGTCGCTCATGTTCGCAGAGTCTAGGTTGCGCTGCTGCGCCCCCGCCAGCCGAGGCCGGGAGGGCAGCCGGCACTCACGTCGCCTCCTTAGGTCGTCTCCGTGGTCGTCTTGGTGGTCGCCTCTCAGGTCGCGGCGGCGCGGGCGGGAAGCCGCGGCGCGGAGTCGAGAAGCGCCCTCGTGTACTCGTGGCTCGGCCGCAAGAAAACCGACTCGGTGTTGCCGCCCTCGACGACGGCCCCGGCGCGCATCACGAGCACGTCGTCGCTCACGTGGCGAATCACCCCGAGATCGTGGGAGATGAAGAGGTAGCTGATGCCGAGCGAGGCCTGCAGATCGTCGAGCAGGTCGAGCACCTGCGCCTGCACCGACACATCGAGGCTCGAGACGGGTTCGTCGCACACGATGATGTCGGGCCGCGGGGCGATGGCCCGCGCAATCGCGACGCGCTGCTGCTGGCCGCCCGAGAGCAGGCGCGGGCGGCGCCCGAGCAGCTCCGGGCCGAGACCGACCCGGTCGAGGAGGTGCGCGGCATCCTCTCCCGCACGACGGGACCGGCCGCGGGTCAGCGCGTCCTCGATGATCTGGCCGACCGTCCAGCGCGGATCGAACGAGCTCAGGGCGTCCTGGTAGATGGCGCCGATGCGCGGGCGCAGCCGCCGCCGCTCCCGTTCGGTCGACTCGCTCCATCTCTCGCCGAGCACACGCACGGTGCCGGAGTCGGCCCGCTCGAGCGCGAGCACGAGCCGCGCGACCGTGGTCTTGCCCGATCCGGACTCGCCGACCACGCCGAGCGTTCGGCCCCTGCGCAGAACGAAGCCGACGTCGTCGACCGCGGTGCGCGAGCCGAACCGCCGCACGAGACCGCTCGCCTCGAGCACGACGTCGGCCGTGGCATCCGTCGTCTCGGCGGGTGTCGTAGCGCCGTCGAACGGTGCGTCTTTCGCAAATTCAGGAGTTAGCGACGGGCGCACCGGGGTTTCCGCCTCGAACGCGATCGTCGCGGGCATAACTCCTGAATTTCCAGAGCTGGCGGCCGCGGTCGGGGCGCCGGGGGAGAGGGCGGCAGGCCGCGGGGCGGCACCCAGCCGCGTGCCGCGCGGCCGATCGGTGGGCACCGCGGCGATGAGCTGGCGCGTGTAGTCGTGCTGCGGGTCGCCGAGCACCCTCGCGGTGTTGCCGCTCTCGACGACGGTCCCTCCGCGCATCACGAGCACGGTCGAGGCGAGGCGCGACACGACGGCGAGGTCGTGACTGATCAGCACGAGCGCGGTGCCTTGGGCGCGGAGGCTCTCGAGCAGGTCGAGGATGCCCGCCTGCACGGTCGAGTCGAGGGCCGTCGTGGGCTCGTCCGCGATGAGCAGGCGCGGGCGCAGGGCGATAGCCGAGGCGATGATCGCCCGCTGACGGAGGCCGCCGGAGAGCTGGTCGGCGCGCTGGTCGGCGCGCACGCGCGGCTCGGGCACCCCCACCTCGGCGAGCAGCTCGAGAACGCGTGCGCGGCGCTCCGTGGGGCTCAGGTCGGTGTGCAGGCGCAGCGCGTCGCCGATCTCGCGCCCCACCGTGCGCAGCGGGTCGAGCGCAACGAGCGCGCCCTGCGACACGAACCCGATCTCCTTGCCGCGCAACTGGCGCAGCAGGCGGGGGGAGGCGGCTTGGAGGTCGGTGCCGTCGAAGCGCAGCGTCTCCGCCCTGACGGTCGCGGTGCGGCTGGCGAGTCCGAGCACGGCGCGCGCCGTGACGCTCTTGCCCGAACCCGATTCGCCGACGATGCCGATGCACTCGCCCGGCTGCACATCGAACGAGACGTCTTTCACGACGGATGCCGCGGCGCCAGCGAATCTCACGTCGAGCCCGCGCACCTCGAGCAGGGCGGTCACGATGCACGCACGTTCTGCTGCAGGCTGCGGCCGAGCAGCGTCGTTGCGGCCGCGCTCAGCACGATGAACAGTCCCGGAAAGAACGTCATCCACCAGAACGAGGCGATGTAGGTGCGTCCGGCGGAGAGCATGGCGCCCCATTCGGCGGCCGGGGGAACGGCACCGAGGCCGAGATAGCTGAGCGAGGACGCCCAGACGATCGACTGTCCGATGCCGAGGGTCGCGAGCACGAAGAGGGCGCCCGCCACGTTCGGCAGCACGTGCCGCACGATGCGCGCCGTGCGTCCGCGCCCGAGCACGGTCGCCGCCTCGAGGTAGGGCGACGTGCGCACGCGAATGACCTGGCTACGGATGATGCGGGCGTAGCCGGGTGCCGTCGACAGGCCCACCGCGATCGTCGATGTCACGACTCCCGGGCCGTAGACGACGATGAACAGCAGTGCGAACAGCAGCCCGGGAAAGGCGAACAGCACCTCGATGACGCGCGTGGTGCCGAAGTCGAGCCAGCGCGGGCCGAAGCCGGCGAGCAGTCCGAAGGCGAGCGCGAGCCCGATGCCGATCGCCGTCGCGGCGAGCCCGATGAGCAGTGAGGCGCCCGTGCCGTGCACGACCCGCGTGTAGATGTCACGGCCCGACTCGTCCGTGCCGAAGGGGTGGGCGAACGAGGGCGATTCGAACGAGCTCAGGGGGTCGATGGCGAGCGGGTCACCGGGGGCGAGCACTCCGGGCGCGAGGGCCGCGAGAGCGAGCAGCGCGATCGTGGCGACCGCGGCGACTTCGAGCGGGCCGAGCCGCCGCACCATGTCCCTCATGCCTGCTGCGCCCGTCTGTTGAGGCGCGGATCGATGAGCCGATCGGCCAGGTCGGTGAGCGTGGTCACGAGCATGTAACCGAGGGCGACGACGAGCACCACGCCGATGACGAGGGGAACGTCCCTGGACTGCACGGCCGAGAGCAGGCTGCGGCCGAGACCCTGCCGCGCGAAGATGGTCTCGACGACCACGGCTCCGCTGATGAGCGAGCCGAAGGCCCACCCGACCAGCCCGACGGCCGGGATGGCCGCGTGGCGCAGCGCGTGCCGCCAGAAGAGTCCGCCCTCGCCCTCGCCTCGAGCGCGCGCGGCGAGCACGAACGGCGATTCCATCGCGTCGAGCAGCGCCTCCCTCATCACCTGGCCGAGAAAGCCCGCGAGCGGCACGGCCAGGGTGAGCACGGGCAGCACGAGACCCGCCACACCCGGCACGCTCACGGGCGGCAGCCAGCCGAGGGTCGTCGAGAACACGAGAATGAGCGAGATCGCGAGCCAGAAGTGGGGTACGGCCGCGGCCACGATCTCGAGCGTCGAGCCGAGTGCAGCGGCGCCGCGTCCGCCGCGGGTCGACCACACGGCGAGCGTGAGGGCGATGAGCACGGCCGCCGCAAGGGAGAGCACCGCCAGCACCAGGGTCGGACCGAGCGTGTCGCCGATCACCGAGACCACACTCTGCCGCAGGGCGTATGAACTGCCGAGGTCGCCGATCGCGAGCCGGCCGAGGTACACGAGATACTGTGTCGCGAGCGGCTGGTCGAGACCGTAGTGGGCTCGTGCCTGCGCGAGCGCCTCCTCGCTCGCCTGCGATCCCGGTCCGCCGAGAATCGCCTCCGCAGGGTCGCCGGGGATCAGCCTCAGTGCGAAGAACGTGACGGATGCCACGGCCCACAACACGAACACGACACCGCCGAGGCGCAGAAGCAGCCAGCGCAGCCAGCGCGACTGTCGGCCCCGCTGGCCGCCGGCACGCGCGAGCTGGCTCGGATCGAGGGTCAGCGATCCAGCCATGTGTCGAACAGTGTGGGGGTGGCGACCGTTGGCATGGTGCGCAGTCCTTCCACGTCTGAGCGCAGCAGGTAGTGGTTCTGCTGGTCGTAGAGCGGCAGGATGAAGTACCCGTCGAGGATGGTCTTCTGCGCCTCGGCGTAGAGCTCCTGTCGCTCGTCTTCGTCGGTGATCTCGCTCGCGCGGTCGAGCACCGCGTCCAGGGCGGGGTCCTTCACTTGCGCGTGGTTGGCGAAGTAGCCGCTCGGCGCGGGGATCGTGCTGTCCGAGTGGAACAGGATGCGCAGAACGTCGGGACCGACCTTCGTGTAGGGCGCGCTGACGAGGTTGTAGTCGTTCTCGCCGAGCACCCCGTACCAGCTGGAGAGGTCGAGGGGCTCGAGGTTGACCTTGAAGCCGGCCTCCTTGGTAGTCGACTGCAGCTGCTCGAACAGCGAGACCTCGGCCGGGATCGACTGGTTGGTGCTCACCGGAAAGTCGACCTCGAGGCGCTTGCCATTCTTGACACGGTATCCGTCGTCGTCCTTCTCCGTCCAGCCGGCCTCGTCCAGCAGGCGGGCCGCCTCCTTCTGGTCGTAGTCGAACAGGTCGGGCTCGGAAACGCCGGCCTTCTCGATGCTCGACAGGGCCGAGTAGGAGCGATCCGCGGTGCCGAAGAGCAGGCTGGAGACGGCGTCGTCGACGTTCGCAGAGCGGATGAACGCCTCGCGCACGGCGATGTCGTCGAACGGGGCGACGCTGGAGTTGAGTTCGATGCGGTTGGAGGCTCCGGGGCGCGGGGCGTCGATGTGCTCGATCGCGTCGTCGTCCTCGGCGGCGATGATCGTGTCGGGCTGCACGCTGTCGATCACATCGACGGTGCCGGCGCGGAGGGCGGCGTAGCGTGACGCCGAGTCGGGGAGGAAGCGCCACTCGATCGCGTCGAGGTAGGCGACGCCCTCGTGGGCGGCGTCGGCCGGCGGCGAGACGTAATCGTCGTTGCGCTCGAGCGTGACGGACTGCTGGCGGTTCCAGCCGGTGACGACGAAGGGGCCGGTTCCGACGGGGGACTCGCAATTGACCTCCTGCGGGCGTTGCAGCGCCGCCGGCGACTCGATCGCGAGCCAGGGCTGGGAGAGCGAGTCGAGCAGCGCGCTGTCCGGTTCGGTGAGGTTGAAGCGGGCCGTGTGCTCATCGACCGACTCGACACTCGCGACCTTGTCGAGGGCGAGGTACCCCGTCGACGACGCCGTCGCGGGATCCTTGAGGTGGGCGACATTGGCGGCAACGGCATCGGCGGTGAACGGCGTGCCGTCGGTGAACGTCACGTCGTCACGGAGTGTGAAGTCCCAACTGAGTCCGTCGTCTGCCACGGTCCACTCCGTCGCCAGCCACGCGATTACTTCGCCATCGACGTTCTTCGAGACGAGCGACTCGAGGTACTGCGTCGAGATGATCGCCTGTGGGAAGTTGCCGCCGACGTGAGGGTCGAGGCAGCTCGGTTCCGCGTCGCCGGTCGCGTAGACGAGCGTTCCACCCTTGACGGGTTCGGTGTTCTGGGGGGCCGCGGCGGCGCAGCCAGACAGGAGCACGATTGCCGACGAGGCAGCGATGAGAAGGGGTAGGGTGCGGGTGCGGGTCACGACGTTCTTTCTGGGGAGTGGAAGGCATTTCTGGACTCAGTACACTTTTAGCCGAAAACCATTCAATCACGACGGGAACACTTGTGCGCTCAACCGGGGTAGGCCGGCCCAAGGTCGCCTCACGGCAGATCATCGAAGATGCCGCGGCGGAACTGTTTCTCGAGAACACCTACTCCGGCACGACGATAGACCAGATCACGAACCGGGCCGGTGTGAGCCGCGCGACCTTCTTCAACTACTTCGACGCCAAGAGCGACCTGCTCTGGTTCGAGGTCGATCGCGCGATCGACTCGTTGAGCGAGGCGTGCGTGCGTGAGGCGAGCGCCTCGAGTGTCGCAACGCTCCGCTCGGTGCTGCTCGAGATCGCCGCCGATTTCGACGAGCGCCGAGTCCCGCTTGCTCTCACCCAACACGAGGTGATGGGCGCGACAGACGAGGTGATGCAGTCCGGCCTGGTGCGGGTCGCCCGGGAGGCGAAGGTCTTCGGCTCGTTCATCGCCGAACGCCACCGCCGGCCGGAGGACGACATGCTCGTCTGCGTGGCGGGCAACGCTCTCGCGGGCGCGGTCGCCGCGGCGTGGGTCGCCTGGGCGCGGGCCGGAATCGGACGCGCCCCGCTCGAGGGCTACATCCGCGACTCGGTCGACGTGATCCTGCCCGGCATCGAGGCCGCTCTCGCCCCGGGCGGCGACTAGTACACCTAAAGCGACGGCTCGCCGGGCACCGCGAGCGTGAGAACCGCGCGTTCGACGTGTTCGTCCCGTTCGATCTCGCGTTCGAGCCTGCGGAGTTCCACGGCGACGTGCGTCTCCGTGTCGTCGCCCGGGAGATCGACGGCGGCGACCAGGAACACGCGGTTCGCGCCCACATACTCGAGGTGCAGGTAGCTGACCCGCTCGATGCGGTCGCTCTCGAGCAACAGGTCGATTGCGAGCCGCTGGATCGCCGGATCCGTCTCCTGCCCGACGAGGAAGCGACCGTTGCGGTCGATAAGAACGAGGGCGACGATTCCGAGCAGTATGCCGACGAGGATCGAACCGACCGCGTCGTAGACGGACGAGCCGGTCAGCTGGTGCAGCAGCACGCCGAGGAAC
>JAODAY010000095.1 GCA_025463665.1 Microbacteriaceae bacterium | reverse complement strand
AGGTTGGCCGTCGAGACCCCGCCGGTCGGCATCATGGCGACGTCGGGGAACGGTCCGCGTAAGCTCGCGACGAGTTTGGGACCGGCGATGCCGGCCGGAAAAATCTTCACAACGTCGGCCCGGAGGTCGACAGCCGCCATGACCTCGGAGGGGGTGAGCGCGCCGATCATCGTCGTGAGGCCCGTGTGCGTCATCGATTGGGCGACCGATCGCGAGACACCGGGAGACACGAGGAACTGCGCGCCGGCGATCGCACTCTCGGCGCTCGGTGCCCGCACGACGGCGATGATGCCGACGCGCCTGAGTTGGTCTGGGGTGAGGGTCAACGACGTGCCTTTCGAGCTGAGAGAACGGGATTCCTCGGCGCTGCGCCAGACAGCACGAGCAGCACATCCTCGGTGGTGCCGACGCTCATCCGATCGACGGCATCGATGGTTTGAGCGCCAAGGTGCGGCGTGATCGTGACGCGGTCGGCGAGGTCCGCGGCGAGCAGCGGACTCACCGCGTCCGGGTCCTTCTCTGTGTCGAGGGTGTCGGCGGCATACGAGGCGAGGGCACCAGCGCCGAGGGCCGCGGCGACCGCGTCCTCGTCGACGAGGTCGCCCCTGGCCGTGTTGACGAGCGCCATCCCAGATGCAGCGGCGAGCCATCCGGCGGTGACGAGGCGCTGCCCGCCCGGGGCGTGCAACGACACCGCGTCGCAGGAAGCGAGCGCGGCGAAGTCGTCAAGCATCGTCACGCGGTGGTCGGAGGCGACGAAGGGGTCGTAGGCGACCACCGAACCGCCGAGCGCGAGCACCTTCGCCGCGACCGATCTGCCGATGCGCCCGAAGCCCGCGATGCCGACAGTGAGCGATCCGATCTCGCGGCCCCGAATGGCGCTCCAGTCGCCGCGGCGGATCGCGCGATCGCCCGCCGGGATCGTGCGAAGACTCGACAGGAGGAGCGCGAGGGCCAGGTCAGCGACGGACTCGGAGTTCGCGATCGGCGTGTTGCTGACTATGATGCCGGCGTCCTCGGCAGCCTCGAGGTCGACAGCGTCGGTGCCGACGCCGTAGCGTGCCACGATTCGCAGCCGCGGCGCGAGGGCGAGGTGGTCGCTGGTGATATGGCCGGTCCCGGAGATCCAGGCAACGGTCTCTGGAAGCAGCGGCGCAAGCTCGGCGAGGTCGTGGTGGTGCGCTGCGGTAACGATGTCGAAGCCCGCCGCCGTGAGGCGGGCGGCGGTGTCGACGGAACCCTGCGAGAAGGAACGGCTCGTCACGAGCACGGTGCCGGAGTCGAGCGCTTCGCCGGTCATGGCGTGCCCTCCGTGTGCCAGGACTCAAGGCGGGCGTAGGCGTCGACGAATCGCTCATGGGCTGCGACGTACGCCTCATGGCGCCGAGCGTCGGGCTCGAAGAAGGCGGTCACCGACGACAAATCCCGCGCGACCCCGAAGTCGGCGATGAGCCCGGCACCCACCCCCGCGGTGACGGCAGCACCGAGGCTGTTGGCCTCGTCCACGATGTCGCGGCGGCGCACCGTCACGCCCCAGACGTCGGCCATGATCTGCAGCCAGACATCGGACTTGGCGCCGCCGCCGATCGCGTCGACCCTATCGATCACCGCGCCCGACTGGCGGAACGCATCGACACACGTGCTGAGGTTGAAAGCGACTCCCTCGAGCACCGCCCGGGTGAGGTGTCCGGCGCCGTGGTGTCGTGAGACGCCGACGAAGGCGGCGCGGGCATCTGGGTTCCAATACGACGACCGCTCCCCGAGCAGATGCGGAAGGAAGAACAGCCCCTCGCCGGAGGCCTCGACGGCCGCGGCATCCCCCACGAGCCAGTCGAACGCGGTGCCGTCGGCGCCGGGCTCCAAAAGGTCGGCGATCCACTGCAGTGAGCCACCGCCGGACTGCATCGTGGCGGTCGGCACGAACCCGCCGGGCACGACGTGGTTGAACGTCATGGTGCGCTTGCCGGGATCGAGCAGGGGTCGCGGGGCGGCGAACGACACCCACGATGAGGAGCCGAGGTAGGCGTATGCGCCATCGCTCTCGTCTACGATGCCGGCGCCGAGCGCGGCGAGCGGGCCGTCACCGCCGCCGATCACGACGGGGGTGCCTGCGGCGAGACCGGTGAATGCCGCGGCCTCGGCAGTGACCTCCCCGACGACGCTCGTCGATGGCAGGATCTCCGGCAGCAATCGCACGTCGATGCCGGCGGCCTCGAGGATCGCCGTCGACCACGTTCCGGTGTCCTGGTCGAAAGAGTTGGTGCCTGAGGCGTCAGACGGGTCGGTGGCGAGCCTTCCCGTGAGCCTCGCGACGACGTAGTCCTTCGCCTGGCAGACGTGCGCTACGCGAGAGAAGGTCGCCGCATCGTGCTCGCGCAGCCACATGATTTTGCTGAGCGAGTAGGTCGGGTTGAACTGGTGTCCCGTCGTCGCGTATCCGACATCTTGCCCGACGGCGTTCGCGAGCCTGTCGCTCTGCACGGAGCTGCGGGTGTCTGCCCAGATCATCGCGGGCCGCACGAGACTGAGCTGCTCGTCGAGGAAGACTGCCCCCATCATCTGGCCGGAGAGCCCGACGACGCGCACCTCGGAGGCTTCGGTGGATGTCGCTGCGAGCAGCGCCCGCGTCGCGCTGGCGACAGCCGCCCACCAGGCATGCGGGTCCTGTTCGACGACGCCGCCGCGGCCGTAGTCTGTCTCGTAGACGGCGGTGTGCGACGCGATGAGTCGCCCGTCATCGTGGTGTAGCGATGCTTTGTCCCCGGTCGTTCCAAGGTCGTGCGCGATGATCACGGCTATTTCACCACGCCAAGTCTCGCCCGGTCGATCGTGAGCACGACTGCCGCGATGATGACGACGCCGTAGACGATCTGCTCAAAGCTGGGGTCGACCCCGATGGCGCTGAGGCCGACGCGCAGCACGACGATGATGAGGGCGCCGATGACAGTCTTCATCGCCCCGCCGACACCACCGGTAATGGCGGTTCCGCCGATCACCACCGCGGCGATTGCGGGTAGCTGGAGCGTGTCAGCGAGGGTGGGACCTCCACTGCGCTGGCTCGCCACAAGCATCACGGCCGCGAGTCCCGAGAACAGGCCGCACAGCGTGAACGCGAGGATCCGGATGCGGATCGTCGACCCGCCGGACATGAGCAGCGCCTGCTCGGCGAGCCCGATCGCGTGGAACGACTTGCCGCGTGCCAGCACCCTCATCGCGATGGCGATGCAAACGGCAATGGAAATCACGAGTAGCGCCGAGAGCGGGAGGCCCGCTATCCGCACGTCGGTAATCCAGCCGATCGCCTCGTAGCTCTCCCCGACCCGGATGTTGCTCGCACCGGAGATTGCCAGTCCGAGCCCGCTGTAGAGGCCGAGCGCTCCGAGGGTCGCGATGAACGACGGGATCTGTGTCTTCGCGATGACGAAGCCGTTGATGAAGCCGACAAGTGTCAGCGTTGCGATCACGGCGATGACACCGAGCGCTCCGAGGTTCGGCATCCACAGGGCAAGCAGTACGGTGCCGAAGGAGGCTGTCGCCGCGAAGGACAGGTCGATGCCACCGGTGAGGATGACGAACGTCTGCCCGAGCGCGAGCAGCAGGATCGGCGCCATTGACTCGAGCAGGCCGCGCACGCTGC
>JAODAY010000086.1 GCA_025463665.1 Microbacteriaceae bacterium | reverse complement strand
GGGTTGGCGCGCTTGAGGTCGAAGATCAGCTGCTTGAGGTCTTCGATCGAGTAGATGTCGTGGTGCGGGGGCGGGGAGATGAGCCCGACTCCCGCCGTGGCGTGCCGTGTGCGCGCGATCCAGGGGTACACCTTCGCCGGCGGCAGCTGCCCGCCCTCGCCGGGCTTCGCGCCCTGCGCGAGCTTGATCTGGATGTCGTCGGCGTGGGTGAGGTACATGCTCGTGACGCCGAAACGCCCCGATGCGACCTGCTTGACGGCGCTCCGACGCTCGGGGTCGAGAAGTCGGGCGACGTCTTCGCCGCCTTCGCCGGTGTTCGACTTGCCGCCGAGCCGGTTCATGGCGACCGCGAGGGTCGTGTGCGCCTCCTCGGAGATCGAGCCGTAGCTCATTGCTCCGGTCGAGAACTTCTTCACGATCGACTCGACCGACTCGACCTCGTCGATCGGCACGGCCGGGCGGGGCGAGCGCAGCGTGAACAGCCCGCGCAGCGTCATCAGCTCGGCCGCCTGGTCGTCGACGAGTTTCGTGTATTCGCGGAAGATGTCGTAGCGCCTCGTGCGGGTGGCGTGCTGCAACCGGAACACGGTGTCCGGGTTGAACAGGTGAGGAGCACCGTCGCGGCGCCACTGGTATTCGCCCCCGGTTGCGAGACGCTCGTGGGCGAGCGCCGCACCGTCTTCGGGATAGGCCGCGTCGTGGCGCGCACGGTTCTCGGCCGCGATGGTGTCGATGCCGATGCCGCCGAGCTGGGTCGTGGTGCCGGTGAAGTATTTGTCGACGAACTGGCGGCTCAGGCCGATTGCCTCGAAGGCCTGGGCGCCCGCATAGGAGCTGACGACCGAGATGCCCATCTTGGACATGATCTTCAGCACCCCCTTGCCGAGCGCCTTGATCACGTTGTGCACGGCCTCCTCGGGCGTGAGGTTCGTGATGATGCCTTGGCGCACGAGGTCTTCGCAACTCTCCATCGCGAGGTACGGGTTCACCGCCGAAGCGCCGTATCCGATGAGCAGCGCGACGTGGTGCACCTCACGAACGTCGCCGGCCTCGACGATGAGTCCGACACGCAGGCGCTTCTGCCCGCGCAGCAAGTGGTGGTGCACCGCGGCGAGCATGAGCAGCGACGGAATCGGGGCGAGGTCCCTGGTGGAGTCGCGGTCGGAGAGCACTATGAACTGCGCGCCGGCCTCGATCGCCTCGTCGACCTCTTCGCACATCTCGTCGAGACGCTTCTCGAGGGCGTCTTGACCGGAGTCGAAGCGGTACAGCCCCCTGACGGTGCTGGTGGTGCGGGAACCGGGACGCGGGTCGATGTGCTGGATCTTCGCGAGCTCGTCGTTGTCGATCACGGGGAAGTCGAGGATGACCTGCTTGGCGTGCTCGGCGGTCGCGGCGAGCAGGTTGCGCTCCGGGCCGAGGCCGAGGCTCATCGAGGTGACGACGGCCTCGCGGATCGAGTCGAGCGGCGGGTTGGTGACCTGCGCGAACTGCTGGGTGAAGTAGTCGAACAGCAGCCGCGGGCGCGTGGAGAGCACCGCGACCGGGGAGTCGGAGCCCATGGCGCCGAGCGGCTCGGCTCCCGCCCGCGCCATCGGCGCCAGCATGATGCGCACCTCCTCCTCGGTGTAGCCGAAGGTGCGCTGACGACGGTTGACCGACGCGGGGGTGTGCACGATGTGCTCGCGCTCGGGGAGGTCCTTGAGGTGGATTCGGCCGGCGTCGAGCCATTCGCCGTAAGGCGCTCCGGCGGCGAGGGAGGCCTTGATCGTGTCATCCTCGATGATCTCGCCCGCCTCGGTGTCGACGAGGAACATCTTTCCGGGCCTCAGGCGTCCCTTGCGGACCACCTTCTCGGGGGCGATGTCGAGCACGCCGATCTCACTCGCGAGCACGACAAGACCGTCGTCGGTGACAAGGAAACGGCCGGGGCGCAGCCCGTTGCGGTCGAGCGTCGCGCCGACCAGGGAGCCGTCGGTGAAGACGAGGGCGGCGGGGCCGTCCCACGGTTCCATGAGCATGGAGTGGTACTCGTAGAAGGCCTTGCGGTCCTCCTCGATGTCGATCTGGTTCTCCCAGGCCTCCGGCACCATCATCATGATCGAGTGCGGCAGCGAGCGGCCGGAGAGGCTCAGCAGCTCGACGACCTCGTCGAACGAGGCGGAGTCGCTCGAGCCGGGAGTGTTGATCGGCAGCAGGCTGTCGATGTCGCCGAGCAGCTCGGATTCGAGCTGCGACTGGCGCGCGCGCATCCAGTTGCGGTTGCCCTGCACCGTATTGATCTCGCCGTTGTGCGCGATCATGCGGAAGGGCTGGGCGAGCGGCCAGGACGGGAAGGTGTTCGTGGAATAGCGCGAGTGCACGAGTGCGAGCTTCGAGGCGAAACGCTCGTCGGAGAGGTCGGGGTAGAACGGCTCGAGTTGAAGGGTCGTCACCATGCCCTTGTAGACGAGGGTGCGGCTCGACAGTGACGGGAAGTAGGCCCCGTACTCACGCTCGGCGCGCTTGCGCAGGCGGTAGACCTGCCGGTCCAGTTCGATGCCCGAGACCGGCTCCCCCGCGTCATCCGTTGTCGTCGATGAGAGGAACAACTGCTCGAAGTCGGGCATGGCCGCCCTGGCCAGGTCGCCGACCTCCTCGGCACGCACGGGAACGATTCGCCAGCCGAGAACCGTGAGGTCCTCTTCGGCCGCGAGGCGATCGATTCCGGTCTTGATCGCGGCTCGCTCGGCGTCGTCGGTCGGCAGGAACGCCATGCCGACGGCGTAGCCACCGGCGGGAGGAAGCTCGAACCCGGCCACGGCGCGCAGGAAGTCGTCGGGAATCTGGGTGACTATTCCGGCGCCGTCACCCGTGCCGGCGTCGGAGCCGATTGCGCCGCGGTGCTCGAGGTGACGCAGCGCGTCGAGAGCGGCGTCGATGATGTCGTGACCCGCGGTTCCCCGCAGGGTCGCGACCATCGCGAGCCCGCAAGCGTCTTTCTCGCGACGCGGGTCATACAGACCGGCCGCCTGGGGGGTTGAGCTGAAGCGCTCGAAGACTGGCGTGAGAGCCATGAATGTCCGTCCTCACGAGATGTAGGTACGTGTGGGACGTCGGCGGCCCAGTGGGGTGTTCGGAAGGCCCTTGCGTCAGGACTTGGCGACTCCGCTTGTGGCGGGCCCGCTTGTGGCGAGCGTTCCGGGGTGAGACGCGGCTTCATTGCCTGGTTCGTCGTCGTCCGAATAGGTGTCGTCAGATTCTACCCCGATACCGCTCCCGGTCCATTCCCGGCCGGGCACGTAAATGCTCGGCTCCATGCCGGTGTGGGCGCGGCGCTGGGCGATGATGATGACGAGTCCGACGACGACCGCGAGAAGAGCGGCCCAGACGTTGACACGCAGTCCGGCGAAGATCTCGCTCGGGTCGATGCGGATCGACTCGAAGACCATCCGCCCCGTGCCGTACCAGACGAGGTAGAGGCCGACCAGTTTGCCCCACTGGAGGTGCAGGTACTTCGAGGCGGCGAGGAGGACGACGACGCCGGCGAGGTTCCAGACGATCTCGTAGAGGAAGGTCGGGTGGAACAGGGTGCCGTCGGGCAACCCGACGGGGAAGGCGGGATTGGTCGACTCGATCTCGAGCCCCCACGGCAGGTCGGTCGGAGTTCCGAAGAGCTCGTGGTTGAACCAGTTGCCGAAGCGACCGCAGGCCTGGGCGAGCAGCAAGCCGGGAACGAGGGCGTCGGCGAACGACCAGAAACGGATTCCGGCGAGGCGGCAGCCGATCCAGGTTCCGACGGCGCCGCCGATGAGGGCGCCGAAGATGGCGATGCCGCCCTCCCAGACGAAGAGCACCGACAGCGGGTTCTGCCCGGCGAAGTAGTCGTTCGGGTGGGTCAGCACGTGGAATATCCTCGCCCCGATGATGCCGAAGATCACCGACCAGATGGCGACGTCGAGCACGACACCCGGCTCCCCGCCGCGTCGGGTGAGGCGGTAGTTGGTCAGCAGGCCCGCGGCGATGATGCCGAGAAGGATGCAGATCGCGT
>JAODAY010000050.1 GCA_025463665.1 Microbacteriaceae bacterium | reverse complement strand
CAGGATCGCGATCCCGAGCATCATCGGCGACCTCGTGCTGCTCGCCGCGGCCGGCGTGCCCATCGCCTTCATCACCGGACGCTCCGACGCGTTCATCCGCGACGAGGTCATCACCCCGCTTCTCGCTGCCGGCCTCTCCGACGCCCTGACCGCCTCGGGCAACCGCATGTTCGGCGTCTTCGAGAAGGGTGCCGCGTGGTGCCCCGTGACCGCGAATGGGCTCGACGAGGTCGTCGTCGACCACAGCGTTGCGTTGCCGAAGGCCGTCGCCGACGAGGTGCGTCGGCTCGTGGCATCCGACTTCGCCGACACGATGTTCTTCGACGAGACCAAGCGCGCGATGATCTCGGTCGAACAGCGCACCGACGTGTCGGCCGAGCGCTACGCCCCCGCCCAGGAGGAGTTCAATGTCGCGTCATACGCGCTGCTGCGCGCCCACGGGCTCGGTGTGCGGTACGGAACAGACGAGACTCCGGATGCCGCGGGCCAGGTGCCCTTCCGGCTCGACCCCACCATCATCTCCACCGACATCGAGTCGGTGCTGCTCGATAAGGACCGCGGGGCCGAGCGCGCCCTCGAGTACTTCGCCGCGAACGGCCCACTGCCGCGGTTGTGGCGTTCGGTTGGTGACTCGCGCAGCGACTACCTCATGGCCGACCACCTGCACTTCGCCGGCTACGACGTCGCGCACGTCGATGTGCGACCCCTCGACGGCATTCTCGACCGGCCATACGACATCATCACCGAGGGCGATCTCATCCACGATGAGGCGGGTGCCGCGTTCCTCGGGCACTGGGTGCGGGAGCTCGGGCTGCGCTAGGTGTACAGCTAGAAAGGCCCGTCGCGCCGTCACGTGCTCACCTCGGCGTCGCTCCTGAGCTTGGCCCTCGTCGGGCAGGCGAGCGGCTTCACCGACGCCTTCCCCGTCTGTGCCATCACGGTGCTCGGCGTACTCGGCACGGTGCTCGGCGTACTCGGCACGGTGGGGGTGCTCACCGAGATGCGGGTGTTCAACGCCGGCATGGAGGACCTCTCCTACGTGCTCGCGATGAACCGGCTGCGCGGCGCCTACGCAGAGTTTGATCCCGGGATCGATCGCTACTTCATGGCATCGACGTACGACGACCAGGCGGGGTCGCAGCTCACCTACTACTTCATGCGCGGCAAGCCCTACTTCATGCCCGTGGTCTCCGCGGCGATAGTCGGGCTCTTCGCGGCCTCGGTCACCTCGGTGATCGTGACGGGATGGGGTCTCCCTCTCGGCGTCGGCGTCGTCGTTGGGCTCGCTGATTTCGCGGTCGTGGAAGAGCTACCACGCGCTCTTCCCCTCGCCGCCCGTGTAACGTCGCGGGCAGTTCCGCGGCGCGCCCGGGGTGTTCCCGACACGCCGCGACAATGTCGGTGGCAGTTGACATATTCGAACGTATGTTCGAACATCAGAAGATGCCCGCGGCAGCGTCTTTCCTCCCCTCAGCCGTCCCGGCGAGCCATCCGGCCGTCGGTGCACACCTCGCGCCTGTTTCCCCGGTGAGTGACGCTGCCGCGGGCGCAACCGCACTGAGCGACCAGGCGCAGAAGGTGCTCGAACTGCAGTCGCGCATCCGCTCCATGCAGGCGACGAAACTCGATACCCGTGCTCTGCCCACCCACCCGGCGATCGCGCGCCTGCTCCCGGGCGGAGGACTGCAGGAGGGCTCCGTCTACTCGGTGGTCGGCTCGGCCACCCTGTTGATGGCGCTGCTCGCTGGCCCCAGCGCCGCCGGTTCCTGGTGCGCCGTGGTGGGCGTGCCGGAGTTCGGCATCGAGGCCGCGGCGCGGTTCGGCATCGACCTCGAGCGCCTCGTGCTCGTGCCCCACCCCGGCGACCAGTGGCTCGGCGTCACCTCCGCGGTCGCTGACGTGATGAGCGTCGTCGTCGCCCGACCGCCCAAGCGTGCGAGCGACGGCGCGGTCGCCCGGCTAGCCGCCCGACTGCGCCAGCGCGGCTCCACGCTCATCGTCCTGGGCGCCTGGCCGCAGAGCGAGGCGATCATCACCCTCTCCCACAGCGACTGGAGCGGCATCGGCGACGGCCACGGCTACCTCGAGGCGCGCCAGGCCACCGTCACTGTCACCACCGCGACGGGCGGCCGCCCACGCAGCGCCCGGCTCTGGCTGCCAGACAACGAGCAGCAGTTTCGCGAGGTCGTGCCGATGCGCGGCATGACCGCCATCCACAAGGCGACCGGATGACCGCCCTCACGAGAACCATGGTGCTGTGGAGCCCCGACTGGCCCGTCACCGCGGCGGTCCAGGAGCACGACCTCGCCCCGGATGCCGCGATCGCCCTCATCGACCGCGGGCTCGTGTTCGCCTGCTCCCCCGCTGCCCGGCGTGACGGGGTCAGCCGTGGCATCCGCGTGCGCGAAGCCCAGGCGCGCTGCGGCGGGCTCATCGTGCTGCCCCACCGGGCCGACGTCGACAACCGCGTGTTCGAGCCTGTCATCGCCGAGGTCGAGCGCATGATGCCGGGCGTGCAGCTGCTGCGACCCGGCTGCCTGGCCATCCGGGTGCGCGGCCCCGCACGCTACTACGGCGGCGAGAAGCCCGCCGCCCTCGCTCTCATCGGCGTGCTCGACGACCTCGGCATCACGGGCGCCAGGGTCGGCATCGCCGACGGACCGTTCGCCGCAGAACAGGCTGCACGGTCAACGGCTGCGCCGTCGACGGCTGCACGGTCGACTGCTGCACGGTCGACGGCTGCACCGAGCAAGGCCGTGAGCATCGTCGCCGAGGGCGCATCCGCCGAGTTCCTCGCCCCGCTACCCCTCGGCATCTTCGAGGAGCCGGCGCTCGCCGTGCTGCTGCAGCGGCTCGGCATTCGCACGCTCGGGGCGTTCGCCGCCCTCGACGCCACAGACGTGCGCGACCGCTTCGGCGAGTCTGGGGTGCGCACCCACACGCTCGCGCGCGGGCTCGATGCCCGCCTCGTGTCGCCGCGTGTTCCGCCGAGGCAGCTCGAGCGTTCCGTCGCCTTCGAGCCGGCCCTCGACCGCATCGACCAGGTCACGTTCGGCGTGCTCGCCGTCGCCTCGGAGTTCATCGCGGCGCTCATCGCGGCGAACCTCGTCTGCACCGGAATCCGCGTCGACATCGAATCCGACTCGGGCGAGGTCTCGGGGCGCAGCTGGCTGCACCCGCGCTCCTTCACCGCGAGCGAGGTCGTCGACCGTGTGCGCTGGCAGCTGCAGGGCGGCGCGGCAGAGACGGGGCTGAGTTCGGGGGTCACCCGCGTCGTCATCACCCCCGAGGCAGTCGACTCCGTCGGCAACCACGAGCACGGGCTGTGGGGCACCGCCCCCGACGAACGCATCCACCACGGACTCTCCCGCGTGCAGGGCATGCTCGGCCACGACGCCGTCGTGACCGCGGTCATCGGCGGGGGTCGCACGCTCGCAGACCGGGCGACCTTCGTCGCGTGGGGCGACCGTCCACCCGCACCGGCCACGCGCCCCTGGCCGGGCCAGCTGCCGCAGCCCGCGCCGGCGACGGTGTTCGCCACGGGGCATCCGGTGCACGTGTTCTCTGCCGACGGCCGCGGCGTGAGCGTCGACGAGCGCGGCATGCTCTCCGCGGCGCCCACGGAGTTCTCGGCGGAGGGCGCCGCGGGCACATCGGGCATGCGCCGGGTCACCGCGTGGGCAGGCCCCTGGACCGTCGACGAGCGCTGGTGGGACGCGAAGACACGCCGCCGCGTCAGCCGTTTCCAGGTCGTCGACGACTCGGGGTCGGCCTGGCTGCTCGTGTGCACGGGCGGTTCGGGCACGGGCGGAGCAGGCACGGCCTACTGGGTAGCGGAAGCCAGGTACGACTGATGGGCTGGAACAACCCGCCGATTCCCTGGTCGGAATTCGAGCGCAAACTGTCTGACACTCGCCGCCCGGCATCCACACCCCTCGGCGCAGACGGCGGCGACAGCCCGGCGTGGAGCGCGAAACGACAGCCATACCGCGCCCCCGTCGATCCACCCCCGCCCACGGCCGGGCCTGTCCCCGTCGTGCCGTACGCCGAACTGCACGCGCACTCCAACTTCAGTTTTCTCGACGGCGCGAGCTCCCCGGAACATCTCATGGAGGAGGCGGCCCGACTCGGTCTCACCGCGCTCGCCCTCACCGACCACG
>JAODAY010000065.1 GCA_025463665.1 Microbacteriaceae bacterium | reverse complement strand
CGCCCGTGAACTCGTGGCGGCGGGCGCCGGTCGCGACCTCCTCGCGTTGCGCGCGCTCACCGGCCAGAAGCTCTCGATGCTCGCCTCCGTCGACCCCGACCCAGTCGCCGCGTGGCGGCGCGGCGATCCCGACGTCGTGCGGGCCCTGGCCGCGCTCGAACTCAAGTCGTCTGGTATAAGAATTCGCTGACTCACGGGGAGGCGCTGGCGGGGAGGCGCCCGGTCGCCGGATACAATGTGAGCATGTCAGGCCACTCCAAATGGGCAACCACCAAGCACAAGAAGGCGATCACCGATTCGCGCCGTGCAAAGTCGTTCGCCAAGCTCATCAAGAACATCGAAGTCGCAGCCAAGATGGGCGGCGCCGACCTCTCGGGTAACCCGACTCTCGTCGACGCCATCCAGAAGGCGAAGAAGACCTCGGTGCCCAACGACAACATCGACCGCGCCGTCAAGCGCGGTGCCGGGCTCTCCGGCGAGTCGGTGGAGTACCAGACGATCATCTACGAGGGGTACGCGGCGAACGGCGTCGCGATGCTCATCGAGTGCCTCACCGACAACAAGAACCGCGCCGCCGCCGACGTGCGCGCGACCATGACGCGCAACGGTGCCGCCATGGCCGACCCGGGCAGCGTCGCCTACAACTTCAACCGCAAGGGCGTGATCTCGATCACCGCCGTCGACACGGTGAGCGAAGACGACATCTTCGAGGCGGTTCTCGACGCGGGCGCCGAAGAGGTCAAGAACCACGGCGGCGGGTTCGAGGTCATCACCGACCCCGCGCACCTCGTCTCGACGCGCAAGGCGCTTCAGGACGCGGGCATCGACTACGACTCCTCCGAGCTCGAATTCGTGCCGAACCTGACCATCGAGCTCGACGCCGAGACCGCCCGCAAAATCTTCCGACTGATCGACGCGCTGGACGACTCGGACGACGTGCAGAACATCTTCGCGAACTTCGAGATCCCGGCTGACGTTCAGGCGCAGCTCGACCAGGATTAGGCAACGGTGTCGCTCCGGGTGCTCGGCATCGACCCGGGGCTCACCCGGTGCGGCGTCGGCGTCGTCGACGTCACGAGCGCCCGCAAGGCGACCCTCGTACACTTCGGCGTCATCAGGACGCCGCCCGACATGCCGCTCGAGAAGCGGCTGCTCGTGATCGGCACCGCGATCACCGCCCTCATCGAGGAGCACTCTCCCGACTCGGTCGCACTCGAGCGCGTGTTTGCGCAGCACAACCTGAGCACCGTCATGGGCGTAGCGCAGGCGAGCGGTGTCGCCTTGCAGGCCGCGGCGGCCGGTGGTCTCTCGGTCGGACTGCACACGCCGAGTGAGGTCAAGGCCGCCGTGACGGGCTACGGCTCCGCCGAGAAGAAGCAAGTGGGGCTCATGGTCGCCAAGATCCTCGGGCTCGACGAGGTGCCGACGCCGGCGGATGCCGCCGACGCTCTCGCCCTCGCGATCTGCCACGCCTGGCGACTGCCGACCGCGCCGGCCGTCGGAGCATCGCTCGCGCGCCCGGCGGGGGCCGCGGCATCCGTCGGCCTGACGCCGGCGCAGCAAGCGTGGCGCAATGCGGAGAAGTCGGTAGCCGACCGTAGGCTTGGACCATGATTTCTTCCGTGCGGGGCACAGTCCTCGCCGCCCAAGGCACCCACGCCGTCGTCGAGGTCGGGGGAGTCGGGCTCGCGGTGCAGGTCACGCCGCGACACGCGCTGACCCTGCGCGTCGGCTCCGAGGCGACCCTGCGCACCACGCTCATCGTCCGCGAAGACGACCTCAGTCTCTACGGATTCGCCGAGGCCGACGAGCTTGTCGTCTTCGACCTGCTGCGCAGCGTCACGGGCGTCGGTCCGCGCAGCGCCATGGGGGTGCTCGCGGTGCTCGACCCGGAGCAGGTGGCTCGGGCGATCGCCGCCGAAGATGATGCCGCGTTCCGCAAGGTCTCCGGCATCGGGCCCAAGACGGCCAAGCTGATCGTCGTCTCGCTCGCCGGAAAGCTCGCGATCACGCCCGGCACACGGGCGCAGGCCCCCGCGGTGAAGACGCCCGTGCGGGACAGCGTGCTCGTCGCCCTCGTCGGCCTGGGCTGGCCGGAGCGCGTGGCGATACAGGCCGTCGATGATGCCGTGGTCAAGGCCACCGATCTCGAACGCGAGACCATGCCGAGCCTGCTGCGCATCGCGCTGTCGCAACTCGGTCCGCAGCAGGTGCCGACCGCATGAATATCGACAACGACGGTGGCGCCCTCGAGGTTGTCACGGCCGAGCCGGAGTCCGAAGCCGAACTGGCCTTCGAGGGCGCCCTGCGGCCGCAATCGCTCTCCGAATTCGTCGGTCAGCAAAAGGTGCGCGGCCAGCTGCAGCTGCTGCTCCAGGCGGCGGGGATGCAGGGGCGCACCGCAGACCACATCCTGTTCGCCGGTCCTCCCGGACTCGGCAAGACCACCCTCGCCATGATCGTCGCCCACGAGAGCGGCCGGCCGCTGCGCATGTCGAGCGGCCCCGCCATCCAGCACGCGGGCGATCTCGCCGCCGTGCTGTCGTCGTTGACGCCGGGCGAGGTGCTGTTCATCGACGAGATCCATCGCATGGCACGCTCCGCGGAGGAGATGCTCTACCTCGCTATGGAGGACTTCCGCATCGACATCATGGTCGGAAAGGGAGCGGGCGCGACGTCGATCCCGCTCGATCTCGCGCCATTCACCCTCGTCGGGGCGACGACCAGGTCCGGCATGCTGCCGAACCCGCTGCGCGACCGATTCGGTTTCACCGCCCACCTCGAGTTCTACGAGACGCACGAACTCGAGCTGGTGCTTGTGCGTGCGGCCGCCATGCTGCAACTCGACATCGCACGCCCGGCTCTAGCCGAGATCGCCGGCCGTAGCAGGGGCACTCCGCGAATCGCCAACCGGCTGCTCAGGCGGGTGCGCGACTACGCGATCGTCACGGGCAAGGGCGCGGGGCTCGACGCGGTCAACGCCGCACTCGAGCTTTACGACGTCGACGAGCTCGGGCTCGATCGCCTCGACCGTGCGGTGATGAACATCGTTCTGACCCGCTTCGATGGCGGACCGGTCGGGCTCAACACCCTGGCGGTGTCGGTCGGCGAGGAGGCGGAGACGATCGAGTCGGTCGTCGAGCCGTTCCTCGTGCGAATCGGACTGCTGATCCGCACTCCGCGTGGCCGTGTCGCGACTCGAGCGGCGTGGAAACACTTCGGATTGACCCAGCACACAGAAGCGCTGTTCGGAGATGACCTATAATTCACACTGGCCCGTCATACAACCTCGTGGTGGCGCGTCTCCAGGTAATTTTGAAAGGTTTCCCATGGACGACACAGTTCTCAATATCGCCCTCGTAGTCGTGCTGGCGTTATTCGTCGTCTACACGATCCGCTCCAGCAGGAAGAACAAGGCCAAGCAGGCCGACCTCAAGTCGCAGATCGTTCCTGGTGCCGAGGTCATGACTAATTTCGGTCTCTTCGGCACCCTCCTGTCGATCGATGAAGTCAGCAACGAGGCCACACTCGAGACCTCGCCCGGCAACGTCGTGCGCGTACACCGCCAGACGCTCGCGAAGGTCGTCACCCCGACCGAGACCGTCGACGGCGCCGTCGCTTCCAGCGAGCCGCGCTCGGTGGAAGAGGCCATGGAGATCGCCACCCGCGAGCAGGAAGCGCGCGACCGCGCTGCCGCCGGCACGACACCGGCCTTCGGCGAACTGGCCGAGCCGTCTGCACCGACGCCTCCCGCTGACTCGACCGACACCGGTCTTCCCCACACCACCAAGAAGGTCGACGAGTAACCTTCAACCACTGCCTTCGGGTGCGGGCGTCCGAAAGGGCGCCTTCTGGGTGTTAAGCGCGACCGCGCTCGCACAGTGATAGAAAGCTGAGTCAGTACGTGGCAAGAACCACCCCGGTGAAGAAGGCATGGCGATCGCTCGCCTGGCTCACCGTCATCATCATTGCGCTTGTCGGCATCACCGGGCTGGGGGTCGCCAACTCCGGTTGGACGTGGACCCCCAAGCTTGCCCTCGACCTCGAGGGCGGCACCCAGATCACCCTCGAGCCGGAACTCGAGAGCGGCCAGACCGTCTCTGACGAGCAGCTCGACCAGGCCGTCTCGATCATCCGCCAGCGCATCGACGCCAGCGGTGTCTCCGAGGCGGAAATCACGACGCAGGGCAACAGCAACGTCATCGTCTCCATCCCCGGCACGCCGGACAAGGCGACGCTCGACCGCATCCAGTCCTCCGCGAAGCTCGAGTTCCGTCCCGTGCTTGCGACGGAAGCCGCACCCACCAGCGCCGTCGGCGAAGACGGCGCGACCGAGACGCCCGCGGCGGAAGACCCCGCTGCCCCGAGCCCCTCCCTCGAGTCGACGCCGAGCGTCGAGCCCACCGATGCGAGCGACCAGGCGTGGGTCACCCCCGCGCTCGCCGATCGGTACACCAATTTCGACTGCTCCGAGCTCGACGCGGAAGGCGCCAACGTCGCGCCGGCAGCCGAACCGCTCGTCACATGTGACGCAGACGGCGCCTTCAAGTTCATCCTCGGCCCCGTCGAGGTCGAGGGCGCAACCATCAGCGACGCCTCGAGCGGCCTCGTGCTCAACAGCCAGGGCGCGAGCACCGGCCAGTGGGGCGTGAACATCGAGTTCAACCGCGAGGGAACCAGGCAGTTCTCGGATGTCACGACTCGCCTGTTCGGCTACGGCGTCGGCGACGTGCGCAACCAGTTCGCCATCGTGCTAGACGGCCGCGTCATCTCCGCGCCGTCCACCAACGCTGCGATCACCGACGGCAAGCCGCAAATCAGCGGATCGTTCACCCAGGAAGACTCGAAGGCACTTGCCGACCAGCTCAAGTTCGGCGCGCTGCCGATCGGCTTCACGGTGCAGAGCTCCGAGGTCATTTCCGCGACCCTCGGCTCCTCGCAGCTGTCCAGCGGACTCATCGCGGGACTCATCGGCCTCATCCTCGTCGTGATCTACTCGCTGTTCCAATACCGGCTCCTCGGCCTGGTGACTGTCGCGTCGCTCGTCGTCGCGGCGATCTTCACCTATTTCGTGATCGTGATCCTGTCCTGGCGGGAGGGTTACCGCCTGTCGCTCGCCGGCGTCGCGGGACTCATCGTCGCCATCGGTTTCACTGCCGACTCGTTCATCGTCTATTTCGAACGAATACGCGACGAGTTGCGGGATGGCCGGGCCCTGGTCTCCGCCGTAGAGGCGGGGTGGAAGCGCGCGTTGCGCACCATCTTCGCCGCCAAGGCGGTCAACCTGCTGTCGGCCCTCGTGCTCTTCATCCTCGCCGTCGGCAACGTGCGCGGCTTCGCGCTCACCCTCGGTGTGACGACCATCATCGACGTCATCATCGTCATCCTCTTCACCCACCCGATGCTGCAGCTGCTCGCCACGACGCGGTACTTCTCGAGCGGTCACCCCCTGAGCGGGCTCGACCCGACAGCGTTGGGCGCCGTCTACCGTGGTCGAGCGCAGTTCAGGGAGCCCGTTCTCGCGGTGACCAAGAAGGGTGCGGCGGGCGAAGCCGCCCGTCGACAGACGATTGCCGAGCGCAAGGCGGCAGAGCTCGCCGAATCGGGTAGCACGACGAATCGGAAGGATTCCTGATGGGCGGCATGGCCAAGTTCGGCAACGACCTCTACACGGGTGCACGTTCATTCGACTTCGTCGGCAAGCGCCGGCTCTGGTACATCATCGCGGCCGTCATGATCGCGCTGTCGGTGCTGCTTCCCGCCGCACGTGGCGGGTTCGTCTTCGGAATCGAGTTCCGCGGAGGATCGGAGTTCCAAGTCGCCGAGGTCGAGGGCGCGACCGAGAATCTGCTCGAGAATCAGGACCTCGCGACGGCAACCGTGGAGAGCATCGTTCCGGAGTCGGCGCCCCGCGTGTCGACCGTCGGCAACGACTCGATTCGCGTGCAGACCGACCAGCTGACCCAGGAGGAGTCCGACTCCCTCGGGGGAGCACTCGCCGAGGCGTTCGACGTTCCGGCCACGAATGTCACGGCGTCCTTTGTCGGCCCGTCCTGGGGCGCGGACATCACCGCGTCGTCCATTCGGGCGCTCATCGTGTTCCTGTTGCTCGCCGCGATCGTCATGGCGCTGTACTTCCGCACCTGGAAGATGTCTGTCGCCGCGATAGTCTCGCTGGTGCACGACATCATCATCACGGCCGGCGTCTACGGGGCGCTCGGTTTCGAGATCACGCCGTCGGCCGTGATCGGGTTCCTGACCATCCTCGGTTACTCGTTGTACGACAGTGTGGTGGTGTTCGACAAGATTCGCGAGAACACGGCCGAAGACGGCTCCGGCTCGAGCCGCACCTTCGGTGAATCGGTCAACCTGGCC